>QMLW01000134.1 GCA_003646935.1 Deltaproteobacteria bacterium | reverse complement strand
CGCCAAGGTTTTTAGAAGGGAAAAAAGAGAAACATCCGTAGTCCCCCATCGACCCAGCCCTACAGACCCTTGAAGGTGCAGGGACCTTTGATACATATTCCGCGCCTATAGCCTGGGCTGCATCCTCGATGACGACCAACCCCTTTTGCCCTGCAATCTCCAAGAGGGGATCCATGTCGGCACACTGTCCATACAAGTGGACGGGGATAATGGCCCGCGTTTTGGGCGTAACCTTTTCCTCGATCAAATGCGGGTTAATATTATAGGTATCGGGCTCTATATCCACGAATACCGGCGTGGCCCCGAGGCGAGAAATAACACCGGCTGTAGCAAAAAAGGAATAGGGCGTGGTGATCACCTCATCTCCGGGGCCAATCTCCTCTGCCATAAGGCAAATCAGCAGGGCATCTGAACCCGAACTGACTCCTATGCCGTATTTGGTGCCGGCATAGGCGGCCACCTTTTCCTCAAGATCAGCTACTTTTGGGCCAAGTATGAAATATTGCTCCTCTAAAACCCCTTCAAGGGCTTCCAGGACCTCCTTTTTAATCGTTTGGTACTGCGCTTTAAGGTCCAATAACGGTACTTTCATCAGCAGGTTCCTTTTCCTCTTCTAGTATCATCTCAGGTTTCGGTTTCGTATATCTCCTCTTGCATGCCCTGCAGAGCGCCACCTCTCCCTTAAAATCAAGCTGTATGCCGCAGGCGCACATCCAGCCCTTTCTTTTTGCGGGATTGCCGGCCACTAAAGCATAATCCGGCACATCCTCGAGCGCCATTGCCCCTGATCCAATAAATGCATACCTTCCAATGGTGATGCCGCACATTATGGTGGCATTGGCGCCTATGGTTGCTCCCTTCCTCACAAGGGTGGGGCGAAGCTCCCCCATCCTTTTGATCGCGCTCCGAGGATTATACACATTGGTGAACACCATGGATGGCCCGCAGAATACCTCATCTTCCAGGGTTATCCCCTTATATATGGAGACATTATTCTGTATCTTACAGCCGTTCCCGATGTGGACATCCGGGCCGATGACCACGTTCTGCCCGATGTTATAGTTTTTTCCGATACGAGATCCTGAGAGGATGTGGGAAAAATGCCATATCTTGGATCCGGCACCAATCTCCACCCCTTCATCCACGTATGCGGACTCATGGACGAAGCAGCTCTTAGCTCTTTCATCGTTCGTGGCTATTTCAGGGGAAGCCGCTGGTTGACCCAACCTGATCGTGCGTCCATTTTCGTTGAGAGATTTCTGTGATGCCTGGAGCACCTGTAGCACGCGGAATCCCTACGCGCCGTCTGTTTTGGGGCGATCTCCACTGGCTACGCAATCGATAAAATGCCTGCACTCGGCCTTGAGCGGTTCTTCCATGGTAAGGGGTACTGCCTCCGCCTCGGCCTTGGATGCAACAGGAATTAGCTGAAGCCACTCAATCTTATGGGGGTAGAGCAAGAGCCTCTCCTCACTCATATCATCGAACACCGCCATCTTCTTATCGCCCACCACCACCAACTTCTGCTCCTTAAATGGATGAAGCCAGGACACGAAGATATGCGCCTTAACGCCGCTGAGAAAATCCAGGTTAGTGAGGGTGGTGTCCGGAATCTGCTGTTGAAGGTATTCTCCTCCTGTGGCACAGAGCGTTTGCGGCATCTCCCCCAAGAGCATGAGGATCACGGATATGTCATGGGGTGCGAAGCTCCAGAGGATATTTTCCTCAGTCCGAATCTTGCCGATATTGAGGCGATTTGAGTAGAGATACTGGATTTTTCCCAGCTCACCTGAATCAATGAGCTCCTTCAACTTGATAACTGCACCGTGATACTGGAGAATGTGCCCCACCATTAGAGTGAGTTTGTTTTTATCTGCCAATTGAATGAGATCTCGACCTTCTTCCTCTTCATTTCGCTATCTTTAAGACGTTTTCAGGTTCTGCCATCCCAGAAACTCAGCAATAGAATTAAGGAATTTCTTAAAATCACCTAACCTGCCGTGAAGAATATCATAGAGCTGGGCATCGTCCACTTCCCAATAGAGGTGAACCAGGCGGTTCCGAAATTTGGCCATATTTTTGAGTTGCTCTGCGAATTCACTATCGAATGCACCAACCTCCTCCAATACCTTAAATGTATCTCCATAGTCTTCCGGAACCCTAAAGCCATTACGCGAAATAACGTGATTGCATATATCGATACATGTTTCGATAGCGACAATAAAATGATATTTCGCGCTTCCGATCTTATCAGGATCACTGAGAAATATTTCACGATCAACCTCGGAGAGGGCGTGAAGGCGGGAAATACTCTTTCTGTGCTCGGAAACGAGCTTTACCATCCTTTCCTGATCATAAAGGGGCATTTAACACCTCGGCCAAGTAGCGACGGTGGAAGCGAGAAAAATCAAAGTACTTCTTCAGCACCATCCCTTCGAAGTCTGAGCGTAAATTTGGATCTCTATCTAGTATCACTCTGCCATGTCGAATTACTTCTCGACAAAAAGATAAAGGCGCGCCATTGAGTATCCTTGTATCTACTTGATATTCCGCAATCCTTCCGAGCTCAATCTCGAGGCCTATTTCAAAGGATAGTGGCTCTGCTAAGGTCTTCTCGGTGAGAATACCGATATCGATGTCCGAGAAGTAGTCTTGGGTGATAAATGATCCAAATAAATAGGCAACAGAGATCTCCTTCTTTTTGGATACCAGATAAGAAGAAATCGCCTCAATAATATCTTGTCTTTGGGAATCTTTTATTGCGTGTTTTATTTTTTTAAAGTGTGGCAGCATAATAGATGAAAGCTCAAAGCGAATTCAGAAGAAAACTTCACAGTTCATAGCTGTATATAGCTCATAGATGATTCGCGGTTTATTGAGCGGCTTTGGTTATTCCTCTTCCAACCCCAAAGTATGTGAAACCTAATTCAGCCATTATCTCAGGCTCGTAGATGTTTCTTAAATCCAGGATCACTGGATTTGCGAGAAGCGATTTTATCTTTTTGAGCTCGAGGCTCCTGAACTCGTTCCACTCTGTGATGATTACAAGCGCTTCCGCCCCTTTGGCAACATCATATGGTGTGCTGCTATATGAGATTTTTTCATCACCCATGGCCTTTTTAAATTCTTCCATCCCCTCAGGATCGTATGCTTTTATGGCTGCTCCCTTGCTCAATAGCGTACTCGCAATATCTATAGCAGGGGATTCCCTCACATCGCTTGTGTTCGGCTTAAAGGTCAATCCCAGGATGCCGATGGTTTTTCCCTGCAAGGAACCAAGAGCATCCTCTGCTTTGGTTACCATTCGCAATCGTTGTGCCCTGTTTACTTCAATAACCGCTTCAACTATGCTCACCGGCGATCCCACGGTTTTTCCCAAATGGGCAAATGCAAGGGTATCTTTGGGAAAACAGGAACCCCCATACCCTGGTCCAGGATGCAAGAATTTGGGACCGATCCTCTTATCCAACCCCATGGCCTTTGCTACCTGGTGCACATCAGCCCCAATCTTCTCACAAATGCTGGCAACCTCATTTATGAACGATATTTTCGTGGCTAAAAAGGCGTTTGAGGCATACTTTATCAATTCAGCTGTCTCCAGATTCGTCACCACAAAGGGGGTTTCTATAAGATAGAGCCCCCTGTAGATATCTTTTACAATCGCCAATGCTTTTTGGCTGTTCGAGCCAAGCACCACCCTATTCGGCCGCATAAAGTCCTCGATGGCTGATCCCTCACGTAAGAATTCCGGATTAGAGACGATATTCACCTTGAGGCCCTTCTTAAGCTTTACCTGAATCATCTCTTTGATACGGCGGTTGGTGCCAACAGGCACGGTACTCTTAATGACCAATACCTTATAGTCATCGATGATTTCCCCCAGCTCTTCCCCCACCTCATACAGCTGAGAAAGGTCCGGCTGACCGCTCCCGTCATCGGGTGTGCCCACAGCGATAAAAATGACAAGGGAACGATTAACCGCCGTCTTTAGATCGGTGCTGAAGGAGAGCCTTCCATTCTTCACGTTTCGAGAAACCAGCTCCTCCAAGCCTGGCTCGTAAAAGGGTATCTCTCCGGCATTGAGCTTATCGATTCTCTCGGCGTCTTTATCAACACACATGACGTGCATGCCGAAATCCGCCAAACCCGCACCGGATACCAATCCTACATAGCCAGTGCCAACCATAGTGATGTTCATGAATACCCCTCTATTTAGTGCAAAGCGCTAAGCGCATGGCGATAAATAGCTCATAGGAATAAATTAGCTTAAAGCGGATATCTGATAGGTTATGATTATTGTTTCAGTGACTTGATAAGTCCTTTAATCATGGACGCAATTTCCTTGCCCTTTGCGCTATGCTATGTGAGCTGTTAGCTGTGAGCTTTCAGCAGTGAGCTATGAGCTTACAAGAATTTGCGCGTTGTGCCTAGAAAGCTCCGCCCCTTGAATTACATGCTGTGATAGCATATAACCTGTTGAAATTAAATGGAAATTTAGCGCATAGGATGGAGGGTAAAAGCGTTCAAAATATGAACATATTTCTCAACCTATGTCAAGAAAAAAATAAGCATTGCAGCATGCAATCATATAATTCTCATTAAAAACCGTATTTATTAAATTCTATGATGATAGAAAGGCGTTAAATGCTTTTCGATAAGGGGAATACTGAAAAGGCAATGAGCGGTGGTATGGGAACTTCAGCAAATACTCTTTTGATCTATCGGAAAAATCACAGAATAATAAAAAACACCACGTAGTTGATAATCACAGAAGTCCCTTTGTGGATGGGACGGCATCCAACCTCTCATCGATTTGCGCTGCCTGGTCCAGTGCCCTGGCAAAGGCCTTGAACACGGACTCCGCAGCGTGATGAGCGTCAGCACCTGAGAGAAGCTCGATGTGCATGGTGATTCCCGCGTTATTAACGACCGCCTTAAAAAGCTCCTTGAGGATGTTTATGTCAAACTGACCCGTCACACTCTTCTTTAAAGATACCCTATAAGAAAGGTATGGTCTGTTTGAGATGTCGATTACCACCCGTGCCAGGGCCTCATCCATGGGGACTATGGCAAATCCGTACCTCGTGATGCCCTTCTTATCGCCCAGGGCCTTGTTTATTGCGCTGCCGAGGCATATACCTATGTCCTCAACGGTATGGTGATAGTCGATCTCGGTATCCCCCTTTGCCTTTATATCAATATCTATAAATCCATGGGCAGAGAGAAGCTCGAACATATGATCCAAGAATGGAATGCCTGTATCGATAGATGAAGCGCCCTTTCCATCCAGATTGAGGGTGAGCCTGATATCCGTTTCCTTTGTCTTTCTTTCGATCTCGGCGATACGCTTCAATGAGTACTCCTTTCTTTTGGCCTACCACAGGGGCACCGAAAGCACAGAGAAAAAATGGTGGAGATGAGGGGAATCGAACCCCTGACCTGTACGTTGCGAACCGATTTATGCAAACCCAGAACTTGAATACCCCGTTTTGTAAACGGGGATGAAAAGTTCTCCTGCCGAAGGCAGGGATAGCTGTGCTATACTTACCGCATGGGATTGAAGAGAACCAGCCATGCGGTCTATGACACCAAATATCATCTGGTGTGGGCCCCGAAATATCGAAAGTGGATCTTGAGAGGTGACATCAGAGATAGAACAAAAAAGATATTTGAAGAGATATCCAAGAATCACGATTTTGAGATAGATACCCTTGAGATAGCTCAAGACCATGTCCATATTTTTCTGTCGTTTCCACCCAGATATAGTATCTCCAAGGTGGTAGGGATGCTCAAGAGTATCAGTGCCAGTATAATATTCAAAGAGCATCCCAAAGTGAAAAAAGAGCTTTGGGGTGGAGAGTTTTGGGAAGACGGATATTTTGCTCGAACAGTGGGCGACAAAGTAACCACAGAAGTGATCAGGAAATATATTATGTACCATCGCGAACAAGAAAAGTCCCCCACGCAGCTAGAATTGTTTTAAGATGCCCCGCCCTGTGGGCGGGGAGCTTCACTATCTTTTTGCGATTAGCAGGGTTCTTCCAACCGTTCCTAAAATACGTTTGTCCTGCATTTTCTGCACCCCTGTCTGCGTGCACCGCACAGGCAGGTGGTTTCCGCTTAGACGTTCAGAGGATAGGGGGCATTCTATTCAATGGGTTATTTTCCAT
>QMLW01000133.1 GCA_003646935.1 Deltaproteobacteria bacterium | reverse complement strand
TCCTGCTGGGGCTGCCCACAGGATTCAAAATACAGGAGGCGAAGACCTCGCTTTTATCGAGATCCAGCAGGGGAGCTATTTTGGCGAGGATGATATCGAGCGGCTCGAAGATGACTTTGGACGTGTTTAACAGGATTGTTCATGCAATCCACTCTATTTCAATCATATGCCCTACCTTCTTAAATTCCGGATCACCCGTAATCACGCTTGCCCTCTCCCGGTATGCGGTGGCCACGGCAAAACAATCGGCAAAAGATAGGGGATATTCAGCCTTTATCCTTGCTGCTTCGATAACACGCTGAAAATCATTTGTAACCATCTCAATCGGAAGGCTGTTCACGATAGTCTCCAGAAAATAATCCGATGCTTTGGGCCCCCTTTTTCGAAAGAGGATATAATACGCTTCCCCTACGTTTATCTCGTTCATAATGATAAAGTTCCCTGAATTCTGGGCCCTGTTCAAAAGCTCCCTTACTATTTCATATCCAGGTTCCTCATTCAGATAGGCTAAGAGTGCATAGCTATCCAGCAACCTTTTTTGATTCACGGTCTCTATCCTTTGTTCGTTCATCTAATAATGCCTTGGTAAGTGAGGATCTATCCTTGAAGTATCCACAGAAATGCTCAACAGGGTCATCCGGTAACGGCGTGAGAACAGCATGATCCCCTTCGATTTTAATCAGAAGCTTCTTTCCAGGCCCTATCCTCAGTTCATTTCTGATATTTTTTGGAATAACAATTTGTCCTCTGCTGGAGCTGGTAATGATGTTCATTTTACTCCTTATTAATTTTTTTAAAAAATTATAATTATCATACTTTTTTTATTATTGCGTATATTTCAATATTAATCATACTTTCTTTCTATTGTCAACTATTGAGATGCAAATAAATCGATGAATTCAAACCTCACCACATCGAACAACCCCCTGTCGCTTATCTTCAGCTCCGGAATAACGGGCAAGGCCATAAAGGAAAGGGTCATGAAGGGCGCCGTGAGCAGTGATCCCAGCTGCTTTGCGAATGCATCGAGCTCGCGGTATCTCCTCGCTACCTCCTCATAGTTCAGATCGCTCATGATCCCGGCCACCGGCAGGGGCAAGAGTGTTTCTCCCGTATCGGAGACCGCGCTGATCCCCCCCTGAGCTTGAATGATGAGATTCACCGCCCTTAAAATATCGGTATCGCTTGCTCCCACTGCAACGATATTGTGGGAATCGTGGGCCACACTGGAGCCGATTGCCCCCCTCTCGAGGCCGAAGTTTCTTATAAAACCCACCGAAGGGGCCGAATCCTCATACCGGTTCACCACCGCTATCTTGAGGATATCCCTCGAAGGATCTGAGACGACAGTCTCGCCCATGACCTTTGGCACCGCCTGCACATGGCCGGTGATGACCTGACCATCACGAGCCTCAATGATACGTATCTTTCCCTCTCTTTTTCCCACCTTGAATTCATCTACCTTCTTTTCCCTTGCTCGAAAGACATTTGCCCTTTCTTTGGGCGTCTCGGGTATCATTGTCATTCCATCTTTTGCAACGAGCTTGCCGTTGATCACGGTCTTCAATATCCTGAGGCTTCTGAGATCATCCACGATGAGGAAATCCGCGGGATCGTCCACCTGGAGCAAGCCCACCTCCAGGCCGTAGTGCCTGATGGGGTTCAGGGATGCGATCCGCAGGACATCGATGGGGTCGATCCCATACCCGACAGCCCTTTCCAGCATCAGGTTTATGTGGCCTTCCAATAAATCATCCGGATGTTTGTCATCGCTACAGAACATACAGCGAGCCGCACGGTCTTGCGCTATGGGAATAAGATCATTGAAATTCTTCGCGGCTGAGCCTTCCCGTATCTGAACCTTCATGCCTAAGGTTAGCTTCTCCATGGCCTCTGCATAGGTGACACACTCGTGATCCGTTGAAATGCCGGCACCGATATATCGTTTGAGGGCCTCTCCCCTCAGGCCGGGGGCGTGGCCGTCAATCGGTTTGTGAAAGGATTTGGCCACGTTGATTTTGGCTGCAAGATCAGGGTCGCCATGCAGAACCCCGGGCACATCCATCACCTCGCTGAGGAACCCTACCCTCTCCTCCTCGAAGAGCGCCTTCATCTGAGCGGCATCAATCCTCGCACCAGAGGTTTCAAATCCAGTAGCAGGCACGCACGAGGGAGCTCCCCAGAAGAACTTGAACGGCACCGATGCCCCATCCTCCGCCATATACCTGAGTCCATCCACTCCCATGACATTGGCGATCTCATGGGGATCGCACACCGCGCCCACCGTACCGTGAATAACCGCTATCCTCGCGAACTCAGAGGGTGTGAGCATGCTGCTCTCGACGTGAATATGGGAATCGATGAACCCGGGGATAATATATTCCCCATACCTTTCGCGCTCCTGGGTAATCCTCGATATCCTTCCATCCGATACCTCCAGAGTCCCCGGATAGATCCTGCCCTTTACGATATCGACGATATTGCCGGATATGCGGGTGATGGTCTCCATCAGGTCCTCTACCCGAGATTTCTCCTTATTTACGCTATGGCCCTTCTTGACAACAGGGCGAAAGGGACATACATTTTATGGAAGTTTTTAATGTAGCCACCAAGGCCCCAAGACACAAAGTTTTTTATTACTTGTAATCTATCCCTTATTAAAACAAGTATCAAAAAAAATTCTATGATCTTGGTGCCTTTGTGCCTTATTGGCTAGAAAGAGAGGTATCCATGTTCAATTCATTTAAAACGGCGATCCTTTTAAGCGCCTTGACTGCGCTTATCCTCATCATTGGCCAGGTATTCGGGGGACAGCAGGGGCTCATCATAGCCTTTATATTCGCGCTTATCATGAACGGGGGAAGCTACTGGTTCTCGGATAAGATCGTGCTCTCGCTCTACCGGGCACAGGAGCTATCATATGAGCAAGCACCTGAACTGCACAGGATGGTAGAGAGGCTGTCACAACAGGCGGAAATCCCCAAGCCCAGAGTCTATCTGATCCCATCACAGAACCCGAATGCCTTCGCAACCGGAAGAAACCCCGATCACGCAGCCGTGGCGGTTACCGAGGGCATAGTGAGGCTGCTCAATAGTGATGAGCTCGAGGGAGTCCTCTCCCATGAATTGTCCCATATCAAAAACAGGGACATCCTGATCGGCTCTATCGCGGCCACCTTGGCAGGCGTGGTCATGATGCTCGCCAGCATGGCCAGATGGGCAGCCCTTTTTGGGGGCTTCGGCAGGGATGATGATGAAGGTGCCGGGGGCATCATAGGGCTTATCGCCATGTCCATCCTTGCCCCTATTGCGGCAATGCTCATTCAGTTCGCCATCTCGCGCTCCAGGGAGTACCTGGCAGATGAGACGGGTGCGAGGGTATCAAACAATCCCCTGGGATTGGCAAGAGCACTGGAGAAATTGTCCACGGCCTCCAAGAGGGTTCCCATGGAGGCAGGGCCAGCTACCGCTCAGGCCACCAGTCATCTATTCATCGTGAATCCCTTTACCGGAAAATCGCTGATGAACCTGTTCAGTACCCACCCCTCAGCGGAAGAGAGGATCAAAAGGCTGAGATCCATGGCGGCATACAGGGCTTAGTGACTCCGTCTCAATTGGAATAATGGAGCAATGGAATAATCTCTCTTTTATTTTTCCGGTAGATTCTGAAATCATCATCCAGGGTAAGTACAGGGCTATCAGCGTACAGTTCTGACATCCGCACCAGACAGGCATCCGCCAGGGACATTGGCACATCCGAATATTTCCTTAAAAGCCATGTAATCTTATTTACGTGCTCATCTATTCTAAATGGCAGGTGCACAACTTCGCGCCTGAGGAGTTCAAGCACTGCTGCCTGCCCTCCTTCAATTCTCCTGAGAAGAAAACAAGCCCCTGAGAGGACCGCTTCACAGGTCAGCAATGGAGGATCGATCTGTGCCCATTGCAACATCACCCACTCATGATATCTATCCCGCCCGTTAAGGAATGCCACAAGCGGCCCTGCGCCGTGGGCCTTCCTTATATCAACAGATATTTCTTGCGCACCTCTTCGTTTTCCTTCAGCTCGTCAACGGCTCCATGGTATCTGATTGCACCGTTATCGATGATATACCCATAGTCGCTCAACTTTAAGGTGGTCTTAACGTTCTGCTCGGCCAGGAGCACCGTTAACCTCGTTTGTTTTAATGCACCCACCTGCTCCTCTATGACCCTCACCATCAGAGGCGCCAGGCCTTCGGTGGGCTCATCCAAGAGCAGCAGCTCGGGATTGCCCATGAGGGCCCTTGCTATGGCGAGCATCTTCTGCTCACCCCCGCTCAGACATCCTCCGCTTCGTGATGCGATGTTCTTCAGCACGGGAAACAGCCCAAAAACCCTGTCCTTGTCCCACCCCTGAATGTCCCCTGTCTTCCGCTCGGCGATCTCCAGATTATCCTCAACCGTGAGGTCAGCGAATATCCTTCTGTCATCGGGTACATAGCCGATCCCCATTCGAACGAGCATGAATGGCTTCTTGCCGGCGATCTCTATGTCCTTAAATCTGATCGATCCTCTCCTTGGCGGCGCAATCCCTATAATGCTCTTCAAGGTGGTGCTCTTGCCGGCCCCATTTCTACCCAGCAGGCACACTACCTTCCCGGCCTCAATAGAAAGCGAGACACCGAACAGTATATGGCTCAAACCGTAGAAGGTGTGGATTTGCTCCACTTCAAGCATTACTCTTCCCCCAGATAGGCCTTCATGACCTCCTCGTTCTCCCTGACCTGCTGAGGCTTCCCCTGAATCAGGGTGCGGCCCTGATGCATCACCATGATGCTCTGAGCAGTGCTGAACACCACATCCATATCGTGCTCACAGAACAGGATGGTCAGTCCGCGTTCCTCAGCCAGTCCCCTGATGAGCTCCATGGTGGTGCTCGTCTCCTCAGGGGACATGCCGGCAGTGGGCTCATCCAGCACAAGGAGCTTTGGGTCATTTCCCAAGGCGATGGCGATCTCCAGTATCCTCTGGTCCCCATGGGACAGGGATCCGGCCGTCTCCCCGGCCTTTTTGGAGAGACCCAGACTCTCGAGAATGCTGTTTGTTTCCTCAATCAGCATGCCCTGCGCAGGATGGAAAAGGGTGTTGTTCTTTTTCCGCTGTGAGATCACGGCGACCTGGACGTTTTTAAAGACAGAGAGCCGGGGAAAGATATTGACGATCTGAAACGATCTCGCGATTCCCTTCTTGCAGATCTCGTATGGGGGAATATTGGTGATCTCCTTCCCCATAAACTCTATCCTTCCCTTATCCGGCTTAAGCTGGCCGGTAATAAGGTTAAACAGGGTAGTCTTGCCGGCCCCATTCGGCCCAATTACAGCAACCAGCTCTCCCTCGCTAACAGTGAGATCCGCACCGTTGACCGCCATAAACTCCCCAAAGGACTTATTTATATCCCTTAGCTTGAGCATCTACTCGATACCTCTTTGGCTTGGCCCTGAAACACGAGAGCCGAATTTCTCCAACACAAACCCCATTACTCCCTCCGGGAGAAAGAAGATGAGCAGGATAAGGATAATCCCTAGAATCAAGGTCCAGTACTCCGTATAGATGCCCACGAAGGTCCTCAGCGACACCATGATTGCCGCACCCAACAGAGGCCCCAGAAAGGTAAACCATCCCCCAAGAAGACACATGATTAAGATCTCAAGGGAGAGCACCCAGAACAATAAGTCAGGAAAAACAGACCTTTCCAGCACAACAAAAAGAACGCCTGCAACGCCTCCAAAAAAAGTTGCTATTACTATAGCGGCAAGCTGGTGTCGCCTTACATTGACACCTACTGCCTCACATCTCTGGGGATTATCTCTTATTGCTTGAAGAGTGGTGCCAAAAGGAGATTTAAAAATCAAATACATGCCTGCTAAACAAATCGCAAATACAATAAGGATGAAGTAATATGAGCAATTTAAGGAGGAAAGGATTGATGGCATTGGAATGCCATGGATTCCATCATCGCCACTGGTAAGACTATACCAGCGGAAAGCGATTGCCCAAATCAGAGACCCCAATGAGATCTGGAGCATGCCAAAGTATAGCCGGCTCAACCTCACGCAAAACCAGCCAATGATCAGGCCAACAAAAGCTGCTGCTATAGGTCCAGCAGCAAAGCCAACCCACATAGGCAGTGTTGTTTTGGT
>QMLW01000132.1 GCA_003646935.1 Deltaproteobacteria bacterium | reverse complement strand
CCCTTGATCCGAGGAATCAGCTCTTTCATCCCCGCCCTGCCGAACCTGGCCTCCTTGGAAAGATAGGTGGCGGCAAAGAACGGCTTTTTCTCCGGTGTCATGACAATGGTGAGCGGCCATCCCCCGCTTCCGGTCATCATCTGGCAGACCGTCATGTACACGCTATCGATATCGGGCCTCTCTTCCCTGTCCACCTTTATGCTCACGAATGCATCATTCATCAATCTGGCTACGTAGTTATCCTCAAAGGACTCCTTCTCCATCACGTGACACCAGTGGCAGGCGGAATAGCCGATGGAAAGAAAGATGGGCCTGTTCTGCTTTTGGGCCTTTTCGAATGCCTCATCCCCCCCAGGGATGCCAGTCAACGGGGTTATAGGCATGCTGTAGCAGGTACGGGCTTTTCTCCCCGATGAGCCTGTTTGGCCGTCTCCTGTTCATTTCAATTCCAATAAACGAAAAGGTTCAGCTGCACATCCGATACGACGCACCCTGAACCTCTCGTTGTTGGGCTCTTATGCTGTTTTAGGTACCTAACCTATGTTACGCTTACTACTTCTGTAACCTCAGGCACTTCCTTCTTGAGCTGGCTCTCTATTCCCATTTTCAGGGTCATCTGGCTCATGGGACATCCAGCACACGCGCCGGTTAATTTCACCTTAACCACGCCTTCCGGAGTGACTTCCACCAGTTCCACATCACCACCGTCAGCCTGAAGCGCTGGTTTAATTCTGCCTAGTGTTGCTTCCACTTTTTCCTTCATTATGCTGCCTCCTCTATTTGCGCTCTCTGAGCGCTACGGTTACTATCAAACTTAGAATGATGCAAATATAATGCCAGTTGTTGGAATTTCAATACCCGAAGGGCAACAGAGAGGCCCTGACCTGTGAAAGGGGCCTGGCAACGGCTGGATTAGGGCTCCTATCGCCGAGGTGATGCCTTAATTCATGGTGAGCCTGTATGCGGCTGGGTGGTGAAACTGTCTAAATTGAGACATATCGGGTTAGTCGAGAGGAAAAGTGTATGTCACTTCAGTAGGTTATACTATAGTCCTATTTTTGACGTAAATGTATTATTTTCGACATAAAAAGGCTATCCCTTATCCCCTCCCGAGCTTCCGGAAACGTCATGGTAGGCGGGCAAGGTGATCGTAAAGATGGTCCCCTTGCCTTCCTCGCTTTCCACGCTCAGAGAACCTCCCTTATGCTCCTCGATAATCCTCCTTGAGATGGAGAGCCCCAGCCCTGTGCCGTGGCTCTTGGTCGTATAAAACGGTGCGAATATCTTCTCCGTATCCGCCTCCGGGATTCCGCAACCCTCATCAACAATCGTTATCTCCACGTTCTCTCCTGAGGGCCGAGCGGTAATCGAGAGAGCCCCACCCTGGTCCATGGCATCCACTGCATTCTTGAACAAATTCAGCAACACCTGTTTCAACTTATTCCGATCGCCTTCCACGAGTTTCGCGCCTTTTTCCACCTGAAGATCGATCTTCACGTTCTTCTCACTGCATTCCTTCTTGACCATGGAGAGGGTCTCTTCCTGTAGATCCTCTATATCCACCCTCTCAGAGGCAATGGATGAAGGAAGATAAAATTCCCTTAGTTCGGCCAAAAGCCTCTCAAAGCGTTCGACCTCTTGTATGATAATGCCTAGCTTTTGGAGGCCTTTCTCGTCGCTGATGGTCCTTCTCAACTGTTGTGCGAAGCCGCCTATCAGCATCAACGGATTCTTTATCTCATGGGTAATCTCCGCGACCGATTGCCCGAGTGCAGCGAGCCGCTCGGATCGCATGATCTGTTCCTGAAGCCTTTTCGTCTCCGTTAGATCACGCACAATCCCGGTAAAGAAAAGCTTGTCATTCACCTCGGTGACGGAAAATGAAATGAGCGCGGGAAAGGTCTCGCCGTTTTTTCGGGTGGCAATCATCTCCGTTTCGTGGCCGATGCGCCTCGGCACCCTTGTTTCGACATATCGAGCCACCGCCTCGCGGTGATTTTTACTACAGCTCGGGGACATGATGTCGTTGAGGTCCTTGCCCACGGCCTCATCCCTGGTGTATCCGAAGATATCCTCCGCGGCCTTGTTAAAAAATACCACCCTGTGATGCTCGTCTATGGTGACAAAGCCCTCAACGGTGCTCTCAACCGCATGCTCCAGTATCAGCAGATCCTTTTGTTCCCCTTTCGACCTTTCTCCCATGTGCTCATCAGCTCATGATGGTGTGAACAGCCGCCCTTCTAACGTCGATTACCTTCTAGCGCTAGAGAAGGGCACATTCTCTATCCCGGTTGCCGTAAAGTATAAGAGTGCGGTCCTGAGGTGTCAACGTGTAAGGCAGGTCGGGAATCCAGAGATAACGGTTCCTAGTTCAGGCCCGCGACATGTTTGAAAGATAGTAAAACCCATTCCAAATCCCTAAATGTAAGTCTCTACAATTGAGCAGCGCAAAGCCAGGTCTGAGCCGGGGGTTCAAAGTTCAGCGTTCAGAGGTTCAACCCCAGTGAAATACGCCCCATAGAAACGAATTAAAAAAGGTTTCAAGGGGTAAACTTCGCTATCACTATCGTGCCCCAGTTGAACAATACCTGAGTTCAAGGGGGTAAAAATTTCATCCCGGTACCATCTTCCGGAGCTACGGGACAGGCGGGGTAAAGGTTCAAAGGTATTTCAACCGTGAACGTTGGATGGTGATACGCTCGACCCAGGTTTTACTTTTTTTCCGTTTGGCGATATGTAATGATCAGTATCTGGAAAGGTAGCAGAGAGCTACTCGGTATGCTCCTCACGCTTGACTCATCAGGGAAGGTTGAAACGGATCACAGCGTAACGGAAAAATTCGATCTCGGGGGGATTCAACCGCATGGCCAAAAAGGATAAGCCGAATACCACACACGATCAAGGCGCCCAAGAGGAAGGTGAAACAAAGCTCATCCAGAGGGTGGCCCTGTTCGCCTTTCTGATCAACCTCGGACTTGCGGTCATGAAAGCAATACTGGCAATTCTCTCGAGCAGCCTGGCAGTAAGCGCCGGTGCCATCGATTCGGCCACGGATTCCATTGCCTCACTGGTGCTCTATGCAGGGGTCAAGCTATCCAACAAAAAAACAGCTCGTTTCCCCTTAGGGCTCTATAAGATCGAGAACGTCATCTCCGTGATCGTGGCCTTCTTTATATTTTTCGCTGGTTATGAGATCGCCCGCCAGATCCTAACACCTGCCGCAGAACCGCCCGAGGTGTCGCTTGCCGTGATTGTGCTCCTTCTCTTGGGTACGCCTTCCGGACAAGCAGAACGTCAGGCAGGAGGTTATTGAAAACCCCCATCGTTTCGTTGATACGGCAAAGGGCATTACACGATTTCATAGAACGCGGCTTGTCTGCCTCCGGCAGGCTTCGCCGCTCTAAAAAAGGAAATTTTACAATCAAGTTAACCAGTTAATCTCTATGAGATGCTCGACTTTTTTGAAATCGGGATCTCCGGTTACGATACGGCCATGTTCCCGAATAGCGGTAGCCACAATGAATGCATCTGCGTAGGAAATAGGAAATTGTGCCTTTATTTCAGCTGCCTCCAGCACCAGGTCATTGGGGCAGGGGTAAATGGTAAGGGGAAGGAGCCGAATCTTTTCTACAATATCACGGGCAAAGGAGGAATCTTGTACACGCGCACAGCAATAGTAGGCTTCGCCGAGGTTGATAATATTCAGCAATGCCCCTTCGCCTTCCGATTGGGCCTTGTAGAGCACGTCTTCAACAACCTGTGCGCCTGGTTCATCTTGAATCCAGGCAAGCAGTGCAAAGGAGTCAAGAATGGATTTTTTTATCAAGCTCAATCTCCTTTTTCCTGTCATCAAGCAGTGCCTTGGTCATGGAAGGTCTCCCTTTAAGGATCCCCCTCAGGGCTTTAATAGGGTCTTTCGGCAGCGGTACAATGACGGCCTTATCATTTTCGAGTGACAGATTTACTTTCTGGCCCGGTTCTATTCCGAGCTTCTTTCTGATTTCCGCCGGAATAACGATTTGTCCTTTGGAAGATGTTTTAACAATAGCCATTAATCTTACCTTTTATTAATAGTTTAACTAATTTTTTCATGTTAAACTTAAAAGTAATTGTTTGTCAAGTAATTGTTTGTAGGAAAACTGCATATTATGTTCTCTTATAGCGGTGGCTGAATTTTTTGTCTCAAGCGAAACGCTCTCATATCTCTACATCCTTGTACATTCTTTAGTAAATATGGGCCTTATGTAAGCTTTGCTACGCAACGTATGTATTCTGGTCATTTCATGAATTGAAGTGTCTGTGCTCCTTTGGTATATTAGTATTATTTAAAATAAGCTGTTTAAGGTTCAGGGTTCAAAGTTCAAGGGTTAGGCGTTCAAAGGTTCAAGGAATTTCGACCGTGAACCCCAAACGGTGAACAACTCAACCCAGGTAATAATAACAAGGACCTATGCTATGTATAAGATAACGAATGTCACGGTCTTGCAGAACTATAAACTGGAACTAGAATATTACGACGGGAAAAAGGGCACTGTTGATCTTTCTTATCTTGTCGGAAAAGGGGTCTTCTCCTTATGGAATGATTACAAGGCATTCCAGAATGTGAAGATAGGTTCGTCAGGTGAATTACTGTGGAGTGACCAGGTTGATCTCTGCCCCGATTCACTCTACCTTCAAATGACTCATCAGAAACCTGAAGATCTATTTCCAAATCTGAAGCGAAAGGCCGCGTATGCCTGAGATCTCCAGATTTTATGGCATCGTCATCAAGATGTTCTTTGATGATCATAATCCGCCACACTTCCATGCTCTCTACGGTGACCATGAGGTTTTGATTGACATAAACACCCTAGCTGTATTTGCTGGACACATACCTCCAAGAGCACTGGGCCTAGTCATTGAATGGGCAACCCTGCATCAAGATGAATTGATTAACGACTGGCACAGAGCACAAGATCATAAACCTCTCAGCAGTATTGAACCTTTGGGGTAGAGCCATTTTACAGGACATCGAAGAATTCGTTGCCTGAATACGGCTAGAGACATGTAAAGGGGGGCTAAGTTCGCTTTTGAGCCTTGATGAGAGATTGAAAACCTGGGTCTCATCTCTTAGGCATCTGTTGTAGGCTTTCACTCACGATCGTGGCCCCTGCCTCGCGCATCTTCTGGATTGCCTCTTCTCCACCCTCGGGGGTTACGGGCCTAGTAGCCTCCAGGATGACGTGTACTTCAAACCCTAGTCTCCTTGCATCGAGCACGGTGGTCAGCACGCAAACATCGAGCGCCAGACCGCCTACCCACAGCCGTTTCACGTTATCCCGCGTGAGCTGCTCGGCGAGCCCTGTTTGGTCAAACGCGGAGTTCTGGTCCTGATCAAAGCGAACGCCCTTGGTGATCTTCACTGTGTTGTCGGGAAGCTTAAGCTCCGGGTGAAACGCTGCCCCATCGGTATCCTGGATGCAGTGGGGAGGCCATTTGCCCCCATGCCCTTCAAAGCTCATATGCTGAAGGGGGTGCCAGTCTCGAGATGCGTAGATGGGGATCCTCTTTGCCTGGGCCGCCTTGATCCACTTACTGAGCACGGGAACGATCTCGTCTCCCTCCTCTATGGGAAGTGCACCGCCCGGACAGAAGTCCTTTTGCACATCTACCAGCAAAAGGCCGTCGCCCTCTTCAAGCAAATCATTCGGATCTCGCATGTCTCATCCCTCCCCTTTCGAGTACCTTTTGGGTATTCATTTTTTATACCTCCATTAAGTATGATATAAAATAACAAGCTTTCTGACACCAATCCGCGATATTGCACGCCTGGCTTGAACAACCGCTCTCTTTGTCAGCAGCTCTTCTTATCCTTGCTTGCGTTTAAAACGACAACAAAACATCGCCGATTTAGCCGTGGATGAATGCAGGCAAGGTGGGGCTCCACATGAACGAACTTTGCGTTGTTGCCTGAAGCCTTTCAGATCATATCCAGCCCCTTTTCCCACGGGATGGCTTGACAATCTTTGAGCCTCACGGTTTCGGATAGGTTAGCCACGATAATCCCCGCTGAAGCCAAATCCCCGGCGAAAGCTCGCCACCTGTTGAGGGATTCGGCATGGCCAGGAAATAGGGTGGACGTGGCTTTAATCTCTATGGGATAGAGCCTGCCATTTCGGTCGACGATGAGGTCAACCTCAATTCCTGCCTTT
>QMLW01000131.1 GCA_003646935.1 Deltaproteobacteria bacterium | reverse complement strand
GGTGATCGCGATTCTCCTGGTCTATATGATCATGGCGGCCCAGTTCGAGTCGCTGCTCACCCCCTTTGTGATCATGTTTACCGTTCCCCTGGCCTTTATAGGCGTGGTGTTCGGGCTTCTGGCCTTCGGAAAGACCCTATCGGTGCCCTCGGTGATGGGCATATCGATCCTCACCGGCATCGTGGTGAATAACGCGATCGTGATGATCGACTACATCAACAGGCTTCGGAAGAGGGGTATCGCCTTTGCCGAGGCCATTGTAGAAGGTGCAGCGGTGCGGCTCCGGCCGATCCTGATCACCGCCATTACCACCATACTTGGCATGCTGCCTATGGCGTTGAGCCAATCCGAGGGAGCGGAGCTCAGATCGCCCATGGCGGTGGCCGTGGCATCCGGCCTGCTTTTCTCCACTTTTCTCACCCTGTTCATCATCCCCATCGTGTACAGCATCGTGAACAGGGTTTCTTGTAAGCATTTCTCTATTCCCTCCCCACTTCCTTGAGCATGTCCATGAAGACCTTGTAAAACTTCTCGTTTTCGGAGGTGCCTTTCTTCAGGATCAGCCGTATGTTTGGGAGGTCCTCGGGATTCACCACAAGGTTGGCGCTCATGGCAAAGGCCATCATGTTGTCCATGGTCTTGAACCTGTCGCTTAAGAGCACCAGGAAGATCTTCCTCCTCACGCTCATGGAAAGGTGGTTTAGGTAGTTGATGATGGGGTTGCCGTCGAGGCCCTTTCCGTCGAACCCGTCGGAAAGCATGATCATGTCAAAGGGGTGGAGGCGTATCTTCGACAAGGCCTCTTGCAAGGTCAGGGGCTGAATTGCCTTGTAGCCGAGCTCATCCAAGGCGGGGGTTATATCGGAGAGACGCAGATCATCGGATTCCAACACAATCGCCAGCTTCACCCCTTCCTCGAAGAACTCCAGGGGGCTGGCATCGTCCTCATACCCGGAGAAGAATTCCTCCTCGGCCTCCTCCTCTTTTTTTGGCTCTGCTGATTTTAAGCCCAGTTCCCTTGTGTCCACCCGTATCTTGCCCTTGCATTTGGGGCACGTGATGTTTACCACCTGATTTGGCGGTAGCTTCTCGTCGGGTACCGATAAGGTGGTGCCACATGAACTACAGGTAATATGCATAAGCCATTTCCCCTTGGACTAGAGGCGTTGCGAGCGCGATTAACGTTTTAACTCATCTCCCCCGTATGCCTTGTCCATCTCAAGGCCCTCTATGGTAGTGGTCTTCTCACCCCTCTCGGACTTGATCCCACCGATGGCCCTTCCCATGGCCGATTTGTGTGAGGCATAGGCCATGGCTGTTTCCTCGGTGATAAGGCCGTTTCTGAAATGCTCGGCGATACACTGATCAAAGGTCATCATGTGAAAGGCATTGCTTCTCTCCATCACCTCATAGAAGGTCTTTTCCTCGCTCTCACCGTGGAGTATCATATCCTGAACCAACAGGTTTGAGCCCAATATCTCAAAGGCGGCTACTCGGCCACCTCCAACCTTGGGCATGAGCCTTTGGCACACCACCCACCGCAGCGTATCGGCCAGCCGAATCCTGATCAGCCCTTCCTCTTCCTGGTCAAACATACCCACGATGCGGTTGATAGTCTGGCCTGCGTCCACGGTGTGAAGGGTGCTCAGCACGAGGTGGCCCGTCTCCGCTGCGGTAAGGCCTATCTCAACAGTCTCCCTGTCCCTCATCTCGCCCACGAGGATTACCTTTGGTGCTTGTCGCAGGGCGGCACGAAGCCCTGAGGCGAATGAATCGAAATCGGTGCCCATCTCACGCTGGTTGAAGGTACCCTTTTTCTGTGAGTGGACGTACTCCACCGGGTCCTCAAGGGTTACCACGTGAGCCGCCCTTTTTTCGTTGATCTCGTTGAGGAATGCCGCGAGCGAGGTGCTCTTCCCGCTTCCCGTGGCACCGGTCACCAGGATTATCCCGTTCAGCTCCTCCGTCATCTTGTAGAAGGCCTGGGGGAGCTTCAGTTCCTCGATAGTGGGCACTCGTGTGGCTAACTGCCGCATCACCACGGAATAGCATCCCTTCTGGGAGAATACATTGACCCTGAACCGTGCCTTGCCCGCGAGCTGATAGGAAAGGTCGCAGGAGCCCTTGGTGAGCAGTGTCTTGGTGAGCCTCCTGTCGCCCCCTATCAGGTTAAGGGCGAAAATCTCTGCCTGGAACGGGGTTAGTCGGTTGATGGGGGGATTCAGTTCGACGGTTTTCAGCTGCCCCGCGGACTCCACCTGAAAGGGTTTATCCACGGTCATATTCAGGTCGGAGACGTTGTCATGCGATTCCAGCATGGCCCCCAGTATATGGTCTATCTGATGTCTTCTCATGGTAAAATCCCCTACTAACTATTTCTTATGTTCGGTGCGTTTCTTGGCTTTATTGTGTTAAAACCCCATGAACTCTACAAACCCGATAATCATAAAAAACGCGAAGCCTAGGCCTCGGTAAAGTCCTCGGGGGGCTTCTTGAGAAAGGGCATGAACTTGGCCTTATCGTTACACTTCGCGTATGCCTCCTCGGCGAATATCCTCTTTTTCTGGAGCAGATCCATAATGGCATCATCCAGGGATTGCATGCCGTATTTCTTTCCGGTCTGTATGGAAGAAGGGATCTGAAAGGTCTTTCGCTCCCTGATGAGGTTTCTCACCGCGGGGGTTGCGATCATGATCTCGAGCGCTGCAACGCGGCCCGATAAGTCCATCCTTTTAAAGAGTGTCTGGGATATCACTGCCCTGAGCCCGTCTGAAAGGGTGCTTCTGACCTGCTCCTGTTGCTCGGTGGGGAAGACATCTATGATCCGATCCACCGTCTTAGCAGCGGAGGAGGTATGCAGGGTGCTGAACACAAGGTGGCCCGTGGATGACGCCTCAATGGCGAGCTCAATGGTTTCCAGATCCCTCATCTCGCCGACCAGTATAATATCCGGATCCTCGCGAAGCGCGCCGCGGAGCGCGGCGGCAAAAGATCGAGTGTGAATACCCACCTCCCGGTGATTTATGAAGGCCTTCTGGCTTTGGTGGACGAATTCTATGGGATCCTCCACGGTGATGATATGATCCTTCCTGGTCTTGTTGGCCTCATCGATGATAGCGGCAAGGGTGGTTGACTTCCCGCTTCCCGTAGGACCGGTGACCAGGACAAGCCCTCTGGGCAGGGTTGCGAGCTGTCGTATAACCGGAGGAAGCCCGAGTTCTTCACAGGTGAGGATCTTATCGGGTATCTCCCTGAACACCGCAGCTACGCCGTTTTTCTGCCTGAAGAAATTGGCCCTGTACCGGGCAAGCCCCGGTATCTCGTAGGCGAAGTCTACATCGCCTGTCTCCTCGAATACCTTGACCTTGTGCTCGGGGGCAATCTCGTAGAGCATTGACTTGAGGGTATCGTCGTCCAACAACTTGTATTTTACCCGTTCGAGTTCCCCCCGTATCCTCAAGATGGGTTGATTGCCGGCTGACAGGTGGAGATCAGATGCACCCTGATCATTCATGAGCTTAAAAAACGCGTCTATTTGTGCCATAGCCTTCTCCCTTGATAGATCAAGGTTTTGGTAGATCTCAAAAATTTACCCTTTATATCATACACAATGCTTTTGCTAACCTCAATATCTACGTTCACATGATAGATCTAGCCTCTTCCGCTGATGGGGCGAGCCCTTGAGCGAATATCTGAGACCATGTTGACATGGTTTCAATCTTACCCTATAAAGGGTTCATTTAAAGCGGAATCTTGGGTAACCCAGTAAAGAGGATCGCAGTGGCTAAAGAAGATACCATAGTAATCAATGAAAGGGAATACACCTTTTCACCCGGTGAGACCATCCTTCAGGTTGCTGAGAGAAACGGCATAGACATCCCCACCATGTGCCACCTGGAGGGATGTACGCCTACGGGGGCCTGCAGGATCTGCGTGGTCGAGGTAAAGGGCGCCCGAAACCTTCTCCCCTCCTGTGCCACGCCGGCCGCTGCCAATATGGTGGTGGCGACTGAATCCGAGCGGGTGGTGAAATCCAGAAGGATCAATATAGAACTGCTGCTGGCCTCCGGAAATCACAACTGCCTTGCCTGCGAGGCCAACGGGAATTGCCGCCTCCAGGAGCTTGCCTACCGGTATCAGGTTGAGACGGTCCGCTTCCCGGAGAGTCCCGCCAGGTACCCCGCCGAGGCGGAAAACGCCCTCATCATAAGGGATTTTGCTCGATGCATCCTCTGTGGCCGCTGCGTTCAGGCATGTAATGAGGTTCAGGTCAATAACGCAATCTCCTATGGGTACCGGGGAGCCGCCTCCAAGATCGTGGCGAAGGGTGACCTTCCCTACCATGAGTCTGATTGCGTGTTCTGCGGGGAGTGCGTTCAGGTTTGCCCCGTAGGTGCTTTGATAGAGAAGCAGAGCAGGTTCAAGGCACGCCAATGGGAAGCGGAAAAGGTCAAAACTACCTGCCCTTACTGCGGCGTGGGCTGCCAGATCGATTTGCACGTAAAGGGCAATACGATCGTCAAGGTAACCGGCGTGGAAGGAGTAGCCCCCAACTTCGGAAGCCTGTGCGTCAAGGGAAGATTCGGCTACGATTTTATCAACGGCCCGGACAGGCTCACCGCACCACTTATAAGGGAAAACGGAGGGTTCAGGGAGACATCGTGGGATGAGGTGCTATCCGCAGTTGCCGAGAAGCTCTCAGAGATAAAGAAGAAGCACGGCCCGGATGCCGTTGGGGTCTTCAGTTCAGCTAAGATCACGAACGAGGAGAACTACGTGGTCCAGAAGTTCACAAGGGCGGTGATTGGCACCAACAACATCGATCACTGTGCGCGGCTCTGCCACGCCTCCACGGTGGCCGGCCTTGTCGCCTCCTTTGGTAGCGGCGCCATGACCAACCCGATAAGCGATATTGCAGAATCAGAGCTCATCCTGGTTACGGGCTCGAATACCACTGAGGCACACCCTGTTATCTCCTCGGGTATCAAGAGGGCCGTTGAGTCGGGCAGGTCAAAGCTCATCGTCGTTGATCCGCGGAGGATACCCCTGACGGGATTCGCCACCCTTTGGCTCAGGCAGAACCTAGGCACCGATGTGGCTTGGGTCAACGGCATGATGCACGTGATCATCAGGGAAGGCCTCTACGATAGGGAATACGTCGAGACCAGGACCGAGGGCTTTGAGGAGCTCAAGAGCGCCGTTGAGCGGTATACCCCGGAGTATGTCCAGAAGATCACCGGTATTCCGGCAGATGCTCTCATCCGGGCGGCGAGGATGTATGCACAGGCCACGTCAGCCTCTATTTTCTTCGCAATGGGCATCACCCAACACAGGACTGGCACCGATAACGTGAGGTCCCTTGCGAACTTGGCAATGCTCTGCGGCAATGTCGGCATACCAGGGGGAGGGGTAAACCCCCTGCGGGGCCAGAACAACGTGCAGGGGGCATGCGATCTCGGGGCCCTTCCCAATGTGTTCAGCGGCTACCAGCCGGTGAGCGATAGCATTATCAGGGAGCGGATGGCGAAGTCGTGGGAGGTGAAGGGCCTGCCGGAGTCCCCGGGGCTTACCATCACGGAGATGGTTGAAGCTGCGGGGAAAGGTGAGATGAAAGCACTCTATATCATCGGGGAAAACCCCCTCGTTTCCGATCCCGACCTGAATCACGTGGAGAGGGCCTTGCAAGGAGTGGAGTTTCTAGTCGTCCAGGATATCTTTCTTTCGGACACGGCGAAGCTCGCCCATGTGGTGCTACCCTCTGCCTCCTTCGCGGAGAAGGACGGCACCTTCACCAACACCGAGAGAAAGGTCCAGAGGGTTCGAAAGGCGGTGGAACCACCCGGCAGGGCACGCGCGGACTGGGAGATTCTCTGTGATCTGTCATCTCGAATGGGCTATCCCATGGATTTCAAGGACAGCGAGGCCATCATGAGGGAGATAGCCACGGTGACCCCTTCGTATGGGGGGATTTCCTACAGGCGGCTGGATGAGGAGGACATCCATTGGCCCTGTACGAGCACGGAACACCGGGGAACCCCTCGGCTTCATGTGGGCAAATTCACCAGGGGCAAGGGCCTGTTTCACTCGATAGACTATATTCCGCCTGCGGAGATGCCCGATGAACACTACCCCCTGTTCCTCACCACGGGCAGGGTTCTCTACCATTTCCATACTGGCACCATGACCATGCAAT
>QMLW01000130.1 GCA_003646935.1 Deltaproteobacteria bacterium | reverse complement strand
TTGAAACGATAACGCCTATGGGATTTTCCTTTTCACAGATGTCAAGAACCCTTTCAAGGGTGAGCTCGTCAAAGTACAATTTGTCACAGATATCGTAATCCGTACTGACTGTTTCCGGATTGTTATTGAGCATTATTGTACGGTAAGACAATTTTTTCAAGGTCATCACAGTATTCACACAGCACCAGTCAAACTCCACGGAGGAGCCGATCCGATAAGCCCCGCCGCCTAAAACAATAACCTGCCTCTCTTCATGAAAGGCCAGATCATCTTCAGTCCCGTTGTAGGTCAGGTACAGGTAGTTTGTTTTGGCGGGGTATTCCGCCGCCAATGTATCTATCTGTTTCACAAAGGGGATAATACCTTGCTTTTTTCTGGCTTCTCTGACCTCTTGCTCTGTGCTTTCGGTGATCTTGGCAATTTGAAGATCCGAGAATCCTTTTTCTTTGGCCTCTCTCAAAAGTGAGGTCGGCAGGTTTTCTAATGTGTACCGGGCTAGCCCTTTTTCGATCTCTACTATGTTCCTTATCTTATATAAAAACCAGGGATCAACCTTGGAAAGCCGGTATATTCGATCTATCGAATACCCGTCCTTGATTGCCTCGACGATTGCGAACACCCGTTTGTCGGTGGGCTCCATGAGCTCTTTTTCCAGGTCGTCGAACGTTAAACCATTGCAAACCAGGCCGTTCATTCCGATATCAAGCATTCGTATCGATTTTTGAATAGCCTCTTCAAAGGTCCTGGCAATTGCCATTACCTCACCGACCGATTTCATTTCAGAGCCGATATGAAGACTGACGTTTCGGAATTTTTGTAGGTCCCATCGTGGATATTTAACCACTATATAGTCTAAGGCTGGCTCAAAACAGGCCGACGTTTCCTTGGTAATCATGTTGTCTATCTCGGTCAGACCATAACCTAAGGCCAGCTTAGTTGCGATAAATGCCAGCGGATATCCGGTTGCCTTGGAGGCCAGGGCAGAACTACGGCTTAACCGGGCATTCAACTCGATTATTCTATAGTCTTCTGAGTGTGGGTCGAGGGCGAACTGGATATTACATTCACCGATGATGCCAAGCTGTCTTGCTACCTTTATGGCAATCGACCTTAGTTTGAAATTCTCCGAGGCTTGTAAGGTTTGGACGGGAGCGACCACTATACTCTCGCCCGTATGAATGCCCATAGGATCGGCATTCTCCATAGAGCACACAACGATACAATTGTTGTAGCGATCCCTTACTACCTCATATTCCAGCTCTTTCCAACCTTCTAAATATTCTTCCACTAATATTTGTTTTGTGAAGGCAAAGGCCTTTTTGGCAAGTGCGATCAACTCGGCTTGATTATGAACGACGCCAGACCCCAAACCGCCCAAGGCATAAGCAACTCTACACATTACCGGATAGGTGATCCGTTCAGCCACCCTGACTGCTTCCTCGATTCCATTGACGGCTTGACTCACTGGGGCTTTAAGGTGCATCTGTTCTAGTTCTTTTACAAACAGATCCCTGTCTTCTGTCTTCTGTATAGCTGAAATCGGAGTGCCCAGGACCTTGATGTCCCGCTCACCTAAAATACCCTTTTCGCTTAGTTCCACCCCTACATTCAATGCGGTTTGCCCGCCAAACCCAAGTAATATGCCATCAGGTTTTTCCTTTGCGATGATCTCTTCAACGAAATGGATATCTAAAGGCAAAAAGTATACTTTGTCGGCCAAATGATCAGAGGTTTGAATCGTAGCGATGTTAGGGTTGATCAAAACGGTTTCAATTCCCTCTTCTTTCAGTGCCTTGATCGTCTGACTGCCGGAGTAATCAAACTCGCCCGCTTGCCCGATCTGGATTGCCCCTGATCCTAAAACCAAAACCTTTTCAACCTTAAAGCGTTTTACCCTCATTTCCCCATGGCCCTTAAAAACATATCAAAAAAGAATTCAGTGTCATCCGGTCCCGGTGATGCTTCAGGATGAAACTGTGTTCCGAAAAATGGTTTTGAAATATGTATGATACCTTCATTTGTCTGGTCATTGGTATTGTAGAACCACTCCCGCCAGTCCTGAGGCAAGGTAGCGGAATCTACGGCATACCCATGGTTTTGGGATGTTATGTAGCACCGCTTGGTTCCGATTTCCTCACAGGGTTGATTCTGACTTCTGTGTCCGAATTTTAATTTGTATGTGTCAGCTCCGGCAGCAAGACCTAATATCTGAGAGCCCAGACAAATGCCGAGGATTGGAATATTTCCGGAGAGCACTCTTTTAAGATTCTCTATGATTGTAAGGCACTGTTTGGGATCACCGGGTCCATTGGAAATAACGATGCCATCTGTTTTTTCTTTTGAAAAGTCGTAGTTCCATGGGACGCGGATAACCGTGAGATCTCTTTGCAGGAAGGCCCTTATGATGCTATTTTTCACGCCACAATCGACCAACACGACCTTTGTGCTACCTTTTTCATAGACAAGAGGTTCTCTGAGACTCACCTCAGAGACCAGGTTCCTCTTGTTGGGATCTTGAAGAAAAACATCATCTTTATCGTCACAGAGAATCTTTCCCAACATGGTCCCTTTTTCTCTCAGCTTCTTTGTCAGTGCCCTTGTGTCGACTCCGCTGACGCCGGTGATGTGATGTTGTTTCATCCATTCAGACAGAGATTTCTCAGCGCTCCAATGGGAGTAGTCTGCGGAGTAATCAGCGACGATTAGACCTTCAACATGAATTCTGTCCGATTCGAAACAGGTGAACAGGTTATCCCCCTTTTTTTCTCCAGGGACGCCGTAATTGCCGATGAGAGGATAGGTCAAGGCCAGTATTTGGCCATGATAGGACGGATCGGTAAGGCTTTCTGGGTAACCGATCATGCCGGTGTTGAATACTACTTCTCCGGCCACAGATCCCTTATAGCCGAACGTGTATCCAGGAAAAGTGCTTCCGTCTTCTAAGACAAGTTTGGCAATGTGCCTCCCATGATCCATGTATGAGACCTCATCTCTGTGTACGCGTTACATGTTTTTGATAATGGGTCTATTTTGTATCAGTAATGACCATTTCCCGAAACCCGATATTCGATTCTATATGTGCAGGCTTCCCGTGTCACCAATTCACTGAAATGAGCAAGCCATGAACCTCGGAAAGAAGGGAAATCAAGCCTTTTTCATTGACTATCAGATAATTCTTTTACGACGGTTAAATAGGCTTCCCTGAAAGGTATTCCTTGCTTTACGAGCTGATAGGCCTTTTCAGTGGCAAAAAGCTCATTCGTCATGGCACGTGTGCAATTATCCTCGTTTACGCGTAGATTTTCAAACACCAGATTGAGAGCAGACAAACTCTTCTTCGTTATTTCAAAACCCCTTAGGGTTGGCCCTTTTGTTTGCTGGAAATCACGATGATAGCCGGAGATTAAGTTGGCAATGATATTTTTTACCTGAAATTCATACGAGACAATAATATGATAGTTTGATCTCAGCAGTTCCAAAACGTCCGGATTTTTCTTCTGTGGCATCATAGAACTCCCTGTCAAGAATTCATCCGGAAGCTCAAAGAAGGCCAACTCCGGCAAGGTGAACAGGATTAAATCAGAGGCGATTTTGTTGATATCAAGAAGGATGAGTGAAAGGGTGTGTAACATAGTGGACTCGAATTTGCCCCGGCTGTTTTGCGCGTAAATCGAGTTTTCTTGTACGCGGCCAAAGCCCATCTGGTGTGCAGTATACTGCCTGTCAATCTCAAAGGGGATCCCATAGCCGGCCCCGGTCCCTAAGGGAGATTGATCAATCAGATCATAATCCACCATAAGCATTTTTTGGTTGTCCTTCATTGAATCGATAATTGCATCGGACCAGAGCTCAATAGAAGAGGGCATAGCCTTTCGGGTATGGGTAAAGCCGGGAATTTTCACATGCATGTATCTTTTTTTAAATTGGGAAATGGTATTGTTGATCTTGATTATCAAGGCGTTGATTTCCAACAGCTCATCTTTGTAAAGCAATCGTAATGCGGCCAGCACCTGATCATTTCTCGATCTGAAGGTGTGGATCATCTTGCCGGCATGGCCACAGGTTTTGATCAGGTGATTTTCAATCGCAGTATGGCAGTCTTCATCGCCCTTCAAAACCTTAAATTTGCCCTTTTTATCCAATAAAATAATACCTTCGAGTTCATTTACGAGAACCTTGACATTTTCCTCAGACAGGATACCGATCTTTCCGAGCATTTGCGCATGCGCAATGGACGCCAGGCAATCATATCTTACCAATTGTCGATCCAGGATATAGTCATCTCCGACCGTGAAATCTTCGATTTGCTTGTTTAATTGATATCTTTTCTGCCACAGTTTTTTGTTCATGGGCGTTTGCCTTTATGTGTCCATAAAGCAGTTTCTCTCCATTGATAGGGCTTTCTTTTTCTCAAAACCACATGATGTGCCTTCAACCTCATGGCAGCGATGTTGATAAATCCTGAAGAGTCTAAGGTATTGAAACCGCCTTCGATCTCCATGCTGGAGAGCGCCTTATTATACAAGGAAATAGGAGATTCCCTCCCAATAATTGTGACATTTCCCTTATAAAGAGAGACAGCAACCTTGCCGTCAATGGCTTCCTGGCTCTTATTAAAAGCGGCCATCAAGAAATCGACTTCAGGGGAAAACCAGAATCCATTATATAATAACTCTGAAAATTTGGGTATGAGACTGTCTCGCAGGTGCATTACCTCCTTATCCATTGCTATGCCCTCAAGGTCTCTGTGGGCCTTCCAGAGTATGGTACCTCCAGGAGTTTCATAAATTCCTCTTGATTTTATGCCGATATATCGATTCTCAATCATATCCAGACGCCCGATCCCGTTTCTGCTACCCAATTCATTCAAGTAAAGAAAGAGATCCAAGGGTTTTTCCTTTACCGTGCCGTCCCCCTTATTAACGACCTTGATCGGGTTGCCGTCCTTAAAATAGATATCAATGACTGTCTCCCTATCCGGGGCATGTTCAGGCGATAGGGACGCCGAAAAGACATTTTCAGGCGGCCTGTAAGCCGGATCTTCGAGCACTCCGGCCTCATGACTGATGTGCAGTAGATTTTCATCCTCGCTATAGGAGTTTGCTTTTGAGGTCTTTATGGGAATGTCCCATTGTTGGGCATAATTGATCAAATCCGCCCTTCCCTTAAACTCGGAAATAAACTCCGGCTCTCTCCAGGGTGAAATGCACAGGATATTCGGGTTCAAGGCATAGTATGAAAGCTCAAAGCGGACCTGGTCATTCCCTTTCCCCGTTGCGCCATGGGCGACGATTAAGGTTTTCTCCTTCATTGCTATTTCAATTTGTCTTTTCGCAAGAAGGGGACGGGATAGGGCTGTACCCAACAAATATCTTCCTTCATAAGCCGCATTTGCCCTGAGCGCGGGATAGATATAGTCTACCACAAACTCTTCTCTCAAATCTTCGACATATACCTTCAAGGCGCCTGTCTGAAGCGCCTTTTTTTCAATTGCCTCAAAACTTTCTTTTTGACCTACGTTTCCGACAAAACAGATTACCTGGTAGCCTTTGTTCATCAGCCATTTAAGAATAACAGAGGTATCAAGTCCTCCGCTATAGGCCAGAATTACCTTTTCTTTTTTCACAGCGCTTACCTTTCTTCAGTGAAGCCTATAATGTCTTTTCTAGTATAGCGATAAATTCGTTTTCAATTCTCTTTCTGTTTTCATCCGTATCGACGACGACGAGTATGGTATCATCCCCGGCAATGGTACCGAGTATTTCCGGTAACCCAAGACGATCGATAATAACCGCCACACTGTTGGCATTACCCGGCGCGGTTTTTATCACGATCAGGTTACTGGTGGATTTGATCCCATCGACAAAATTATCAAATACGACTCTCAATTGGTCTTTGAGATCGCTTTCAGATGCCTTTTCGAGGATCTCGTACCTGTAACACCCTGGTTTGGTCCTCACTTTGACAACCTTGAGTTCCTGGAGATCCCTTGATATGGTTGCCTGCGTCGTGTCAATCCCACTGTTTCTCAACTCATTGAGCAGTTGAATTTGATCTGAGACTTCCTGCTCAGAGACAATTCTCTTTAATAACTGGAGCCGGATTCGTTTTGTATAATCACTCATGATAAATGATAGTTAATACGTAAATAAAGGCTTTCAAAAGTGGTATTTGAATTAATTTTTTTGACATCTTTTTATTTA
>QMLW01000129.1 GCA_003646935.1 Deltaproteobacteria bacterium | reverse complement strand
GGTATCTGGCGGGGATCGAGACCGAGGCCTTGAGCATCGGCATTGCCTCGCTCAAGGCCGTGAGCGGCGCCGAGCGGGTGGTCCTCGCGGTGGACAGAACCCTCCCGGCACCCCAGCCCCTGATGGGCCTGGCAGCGGCAGACGAGGAGGAGACCACCTCGGTGGTGGGCCTGAACGGCAGAAGATACCCCATCGGGCTTCCGGTGCCTTTGATCAAGGCGGCGTTAGGCCGCGAGGTACCCCTTCCCTACGGCCACCCCCGGGATGTGGGCGTGGCCCTGTGCTCTCTTGAGGCGGTCATCTGCCTGGGGGAGAGCCTTCTTACCGGCAGCCCGCCGCTCACCACCACCCTCACCGTGGGGGGAGGCGCCCTGGGAAGGGCGGGGATCGTGAAGGTCCCCATCGGCACCACCATCGCCGACCTGGTGGAGGCTTTAGGGGGGTTTCAAAGCGAGCCGGCCAAGCTCGTTATCGGCGGGCCTCTCACCGGCTTTGCCCACTACGATCTCAGTGTTCCCCTGGGACGGGAGGCAGGGGGGCTCTTTGCGCTTACCGATGAAGAGATCACCGTGGTGGGGGAGTACCGGGAGTGCATCAACTGCGGCAGGTGTGTGGCGGTGTGCCCCGTGAACCTGGTGCCCGGGATGCTGTCCATGTACTGCGCCAAGGAGCGCTTCGAGGAGGCGGCGCACGGGGGGCTTTTCTCCTGCATCGAGTGCGGGTGCTGCGACTACGTGTGCCCGTCGAGGCGGCCCCTGGTCCACTTCTTCCGCCACGCCAAGCACCAGCTCATGACGAGCATCTCGGAGTAAGGATAAGGCAATGGATACCTCAAAGCTGATCGTCTCCATGTCGCCCCACGTGAGGGGATCGCTCACCATCGATCGGATGATGAGAACCATACTCATCGCCCTTGCGCCCACCGCCGTGGTGGGGATCTATTTGTTCGGCCTGATGGCCCTTGTGACCGTCCTTCTTTCTATGGCAACGGCTGTTGGGGTTGAGGCGGTAATCGAGAAGCTCACCGGCCGGGATCTCAGCTTCCGGGATCTCCACGCCCTTGTGACCGGGCTCCTGGTTGCCCTGATCCTCCCGCCCGCGGTGCCCTGGTGGCTGACCATGACCGGCGCCGGGGTGGCCGTGATCCTGGGAAAGATGGTCTTCGGGGGCTTGGGCACCTATCCGTTCAACCCGCCCCTGGTGGCCTGGGTGGTCCTGAAGCTCTCCTGGCCCGAGCACATGAGCGCCTTTCTGGCCCCCAAAACCGGCGAGGCGGTGCTCACCCCCCTGATGGCCTTTCAGGAGGACCCGGCGCTCTTCTACTCCTACGATCTGTGGGATCTGTTTCTGGGGAACAAGGCGGGGGCCATCGGCACCACCTGCGGGCTGGCCATCGTGATCGGTGGTTTGTTTCTCCTGTGGCGGGGGATCATCCGGTGGCACATCCCGGTCTCCTTTCTCCTGGGGGTAGGGCTGTTCGCACTAATCCTCAGGATGATCAACCCCGATCTCTACCCCCCGGTGAGCTTTCACCTGGCAGGGGGCGGGGTGCTGCTGGGGGCCTTGGTTCTGGCACCTGAGCCGGTCACCTCCCCGGTCACCCCCACGGGGATGCTCGCCTTTGGGCTTCTGGCCGGGGCTTTGACCATGATCTTGAGGATGTGGGGGGCCGATTATGACGGGACCTTCTACGCTATTTTAGTTATGAACGCGGCAACCCCGCTCTTCAACTACCTCAAACCCCGGGCCTATGGGAGGCTGAAGCGTGCGTGATATCATCCGGATGATCGTGGTTCTGACCTTAATCGGGGCGGCCTCGGGCCTGACGCTCTCGGTAATCCACCGGGTCACGGCAGGGCCCATCGAGTATCAGACCATCAAGTTCGTCAAGGAGCCGGCCGTGAAGAAGGTGCTCTCCGGCTACGACAACGACCCCATCCTGGATAGAGAAAAGATCACCGTGGGAACCGATCCCCGGGGAAACCCTATCGAGCTGACCGTGTTTCCCGCTAAAAAAGGCGGCCAGACCTTTGCCGTGGCCGTGGAGGGAACGGGCAAGGGCTTCCACGGGGCAATCGGGGTCATGGTGGGGATCAGCAAGGAGGGGGTGATCTTGGATATCGGCATCACCTCCCACTCCGAGACCCCGGGCATCGGCTCCCGGGTGACCGGGGTGGAGTACACGGATCGCTACAAGGGCCTGCCCGCCAAGAAGGGGGTCACCGTGGATGCCATCAGCGGGGCAACCTACTCGAGCAAGGGCGTGGTGGCAGCGGTGAACGAGGCCGTTAGCACCGTGGCCACGTTCAGAGAGGAGATCTTCTGATGGCAGCAACGCTCAGAGAGGAGTTCACCAAGGGCTTCTGGCGGACCATCCCGCCCTTTAGGCTCGTCTTAGGGCTGTGTCCCACCCTGGCGGTGACCACCTCGGGGATCAACGGGCTGGGCATGGGCCTGGCCACCACCTTCGTGCTGGTCTTCAGCAACCTGTTCGTCTCGCTCCTGAGGAGGTTCATCCCCACCCAGGTGCGGATCGCGTCGTTTATCGTGATCATCGCCTCCTTCGTGGTGATCGTGGAGCTGGTGATGCAGGCCTACTTCTATCCCCTGTTTAAGATCCTGGGGATCTTCATCCCCCTGATCGTGGTCAACTGCATTATCTTAGGCCGTGCCGAGGCCTTCGCCTCCAAGAACGGCCCGGTGCTCTCCTTGGCCGACGGGCTGGGGATCGGGTTGGGCTTTACCCTGTCGCTCTTCGTGTTGGGCTTAATCCGAGAGCTTCTGGGCGCGGGAACCCTTTTGGAGATCCCGGTCATGTGGGCAAGCTTCGCTCCCTTCGCCTTCATGCTCAAGCCCCCGGGGGCCTTCGTGGCCCTGGGGATCCTGCTTGCCTTCATGAACCTCATCAGCCAGATCCAGGCACGGAAGGGATGATACGGTGAACCGGACAAGGGGGAAAGGGTGAAAAGGAGGGGGGAAACACGTTCGGTCTTTGAAACCCCTTTTAGCCATTACCGAAGGCCACAGATGGCCATGGAATGTAAAAGAGGGAAAATGATACCACGGTTCACATCGAAGGAGAGCTAATATGGGCGAGTTCCTGCTCCTGATGGTGAGCGCCATTTTGGTCAACAACATCCTGCTCTTGCGGTTTCTGGGAAACTGCCCCTTCCTGGGGGTCTCCCGCAAGATGGACACGGCCACGGGCATGGGCCTGGCGGTGATCTTCGTGATGACCCTGGCCGGGATGATCACCTGGCTGGTCTACCGCTACCTGCTGGTGCCCCTGTCATTAGAGTACCTGCGGACCATCGCCTTTATCCTGGTGATCGCCACCCTGGTTCAGTTCGTGGAGATGGTCATCCAGAAGGCGGCCCCGCCGCTCTATGAGGCCTTGGGCATCTACCTGCCCTTGATCACCACCAACTGCGCGGTGCTGGGGGTTGCCATCATCAACGTGGATGAGCGCTACGACCTGATCACCGCTATCTTCTTCTCCTTTGCCTCGGCCTGCGGGTTCGCCCTGGCCCTGGTGCTCATGGCCGGGCTCAGGGAGCGCTTCGCCCTGGTCGCCATCCCCAAGGCCTTTGAGGGAACGGCCATCGGGTTGGTGACCGCCGGGCTCATTGCGCTCGCCTTCTCGGGGTTCGCGGGGTTGGTGTAGTATATGGTTCACCGTTCACGGTTCACCGTTGTCCGTTATACACGCACCGGCAGGTGCCGGGATGCACGGACCGCGGTGAACGGTGAACGGTAAACGGTGAACGGTAAACGGAGAACGATCGATATGCTGACGGGAATGATCGCCATCGGGGGAATCGGGCTGGTCGCCTCGATCCTCCTGGGCATTGCCTCCAAGGTCTTCTACGTCCAGGTGGACCCGGTCGTCCAGGCCGTGACCGAGGCCCTGCCCGGCGCCAACTGCGGGGCCTGCGGGTTCGCGGGCTGCTCGTCCTGTGCCAAGGCCATCGCCAAGGGCAAGGCCTCACCCGATGCCTGCCTGGCGGGGGGGGCCGAGGCCGCGGTGGCCGTGGCCCAGATCCTGGGGGTGGAAATCGAGGTCAGGGAGCCCGATACCGCCCGGGTGGGCTGCTGGTACCCCCCTGAAGAGGCCGATGTCCGGTTCGTCTATGACGGGGTCAGGGACTGCCGGGCGGCGATGCTGCTCTTTTCTGGCAGCAAGCTCTGTCCCATCGGGTGCATGGGCCTGGGCACCTGCGTGAGCGTGTGCCCCTTTGATGCCATAACCATAGGGGAGCGGGGGCTTCCCGAGGTGAATAAGAACCTCTGTACGGGCTGCGGCACCTGTGTGGCTACCTGCCCCAAGGCCATTATCCAACTCACCTCTCAGACCCGAAGGAGCCAGCACCTCTACCGCGTTGATGAGTGCACCGCGCCCTGCCAGCGGACCTGCCCGGCGGGGATCGATATCCCCGGCTATATCAGTCACATCAAAGAGGGCGACTACCGGGCTGCCATCACCCTCATCAAGGAGACCAACCCCCTGCCCTTGACCTGCGGCAGGGTCTGCCCCCACCCCTGCGAGGAGCAGTGCCGGCTGGGACGGGTGAGCGATCCGGTCAACATCAACCACCTCAAGCGCTTCGCCGCGGACTACGAGATGGGATCAGGGGTCAGGATCACCCCGTATGTGGCGCCTCACACGGGAAAGAAGGTGGCCATCATCGGCGGGGGACCGGCGGGGCTGACCTGCGCCTACTTCCTGGCCCGCTACGGCCATGCCCCCACCATCTTCGAGGCCATGCCCCAGTTAGGGGGGATGCTCAGGTACGGCATCCCCGAGTATCGCCTCCCCAAGGCCATCTTAGATTGGGAGATCGAGGGGATCATAGGGATGGGTGTGGAGGTGAAGACCGGGGTTTCCCTGGGAGCGGATCTCACCATCGGGAGCTTACAGGAGGAGGGCTTTGATGCGGTCTTCCTGGGAACCGGTGCCTGGGACAGCCGGGGGTTGGGCGTTGCGGGAGAGGAGCTCGAGGGGGTCCTTCCCGGCACCCGGTTTCTGATCGACCGGGGGCTAGGAAAGGAGACGCCCGTGGGTGAGAAGGTGGCCATCATCGGCGGGGGCAACACCGCCCTGGATGCGGCCCGCACCTGCTGGCGGCTCGGGGCCAAGGAGGTGACCGTGATCTACCGGAGGTCCAGAAAGGAGATGCCCGCCAACGATATCGAGATCGAGGAGGCGGAAAAAGAAGGGGTCATCTTCCACTACCTGGCTGCCCCCACCAAGCTCATGGGAGAAAACGGCAGGCTCACCCAGCTCGAGTATATCGTCATGGAGCTGGGAGAGCCCGATGAGTCGGGAAGGAGAAGGCCCGTTCCCAAGCCGGGCACCGAGACGGTGATCCCCGTTGATAACGTGATCGCCGCCATCGGCCAGTTCCCCGTGACCGGATTTCTGAAGGACAACGGCGTGGCCCTCAGCCGCTGGAACACCATCGAGGTGGTCGATGAGAAGACCGGGGCCACCAACCTGGAGGGGGTCTTCGCCGGGGGCGATGCGGTCAGCGGTGCCTCCATCGCTGTTGAGGCCATCGGCGCGGGCAGGAGGGCGGCCCGCTCCATCAATTTATACCTCAGGGGCGAGGAGGTGTCCGTACCCGATGAGGCCATCGGGAAAGACACCGACCTGCTCGATCCCGAGGAGATCGTTAGGGTGCCCGAGAGCGCCCGGGCCAGGATGCCCGAGCTCACCGTGGATGACCGGCGCCTGAGCTTCAAGGAGGTGGAGCTGGGGTTAACGGAGGAGATGGCCCGAGGCGAGGCCGAGCGGTGTCTTCGGTGTGGGCTTCTGTGTTATCGGAGGGAGGGGAGGTAGTTATAAAATCCCAACAAAGTGAAGATAATAGATTGAACATTTCAAAATAACGATTACCCGCCTTTAAAATCTCCAATTTGCATTTTAAAATTTACATTACTGCATAGCAGAATCCTACTCAGCAAATGACCTAGCCAGGCCCCTACCCAGGTTATTGATGGAAGTAACTCTTTTTCTGCTCGAGTTATTTAGGAGTTTTTATTGCATTTTCTCAATCTCCTCTTGCAGCTCTTCGAGCTCCATGAGAGAACTAGACTCAATGCCCACGAGATAGCACCCCCTGAATTCTCCCTCCTTGACGAGGGTCATGTGTTTCACCGTCGCATCAATAGTCATGGTTGCTATGGGAAGAAAGAACGTGACATCCCCTATC
>QMLW01000128.1 GCA_003646935.1 Deltaproteobacteria bacterium | reverse complement strand
AGGGTATGGTTGCTTATGATTGTGCGATGCGATCTTATGAAGAAGGCATTGAAACTTGAATCGCTGATCCATGAAAATGATGAGTTGATTTCCATCTTTGCCACAAGCATAAAGACTGCCAAACAGAAAGATAAAAAAACTTCATAATTCGACATTCCTTGTTCAACATTCGATGTTCAATATTGCTCTTTAAGTGAGCACTGATCCCCCTTTGGGGAGAGGGGCTTAAAAAATACCTAATTCTTGCATTCTCGCCAAAAACGTTTGCCCCTTATATCACCTGATTGGGCTCCCCGGTTTGGTTTCCTTGTCAGGCACTAGGAGATAGATACCTGCCTTATCCTCCGCCGCCAAGATCATCCCCTGGGATTCAACACCCCTGAGTTTTACCGGCTTAAGGTTGGCCAGAATTATCACCTGTTTCTTTCTCAGCTCATCTGCGCTGTAGTGTTGGGCAAGGCCCGCCACGATCGTCCTCTCCTCTCCCAGGTCAATGGTGAGTTTGAGCAACTTATCGGATCCGGGGATTTCCTCTGCCTTCTGTATCGTACCTACCCGAAGATCCAGCCTCTGAAACTCCTCCAGGCTCACCAACCCCGACTTCTCCTCCTCAGGCTCCTCTTCGAAGGTCACCCGTGGAAAGAGCCCCGGGGCCTTGGATACCGGCCGCGCCGGCTTTGTCTTCCCCCACTCCCCTATATCCTCAAGGGGCAATTCCAGCCCCACGCGGCTGTACCCCAATTGATCCTGAATCCTCTCCGCGCTCTGGGGCATAAAGGGCCAAAGAAGGACTGAGACTACCTTTATCGCCTCCGTGATCGTATGGAGTACCGTTCCCAAGCGCTCCCGATCCGATTTAGCAAGGGTCCAGGGTTTGGTGGTGTCGATATATTTGTTGACCGTGCTGATTACCTCCCACACGGTGATCAGGGCCTTGTGAAAGGCAAAGCCCTCCATCTCCGCCCTATACGCATCAATGGCCTTTAGTGTGGCATCCCTTACGCTGAGATCCTCCTCCTCAAGCGCTTCTGGGGTAGGAAGGAGGCCATCGAAATAATTGCTCGCCATTGTTGTGCTTCTGCTCACCAGGTTCCCCAGATCATTCGCCAGATCCGAGTTGAGCCTCTTGACAAGGGCTTCCTCGCTGAAATCGGAATCGAGCCCAAAGACCATATCCCTCAGAAGAAAGTAGCGAAACGCATCCAGGCCGTACTTCGAGGATAAATCCATCGGCTTCACGATATTTCCCAGGCTCTTCGACATCTTCCCTGCGTTGATGTTCCAATAGCCATGAACGTTCAGGTGCTGGTACGGTTCAATCCCGGCCGCCTTGAGCATACATGGCCAGAATATCCCATGGGGCTTCAGGATGTCCTTGGCAATGATATGCTGTGCAGCAGGCCAGTACTTCCTGAACCGCTCCCCTTCGGGATAGCCGAGAGCCGACACATAGTTGATAAGGGCATCAAACCACACGTAGGTAACATAGTTATCATCGAAGGGAAGTGGGATTCCCCATGATAACCTCCTCTTGGGCCGTGATATGCAGAGGTCTTCAAGGGGCCCCTTGAGGAAGGCCAACACTTCGTTTCGATACCGCTCGGGTCGTATGAACTCCGGGTTCTTATTAATATAGTCTATAAGCCATCCCTGGTACTTGCTCATCCTGAAAAAGTAGTTCTCCTCCCTGATGACTTTGGGCTCGCTCAGGTGAATCGGGCACTTATCGTCTACGAGTTCCGTTTCCGTGTAGAAGCGCTCGCATCCCACACAATACTTCCCCTCATACTCACTGAAGTATATATCCCCTTTTTCGTATACCCTGGTGAGGATTTCCCTGACCGTCTCTATATGGTTCTCGTCGGTGGTGCGGATGAAATAGTCGTTGGTAATATTGAGCTTGGGCCAGGTCTCCCTGAAGATGGCGGCTATTCTATCCACATATGACTTGACCGTCTCTCCTGCCTTCCCGGCAGCTTCAACCACCTTATCTCCGTGCTCATCCGTGCCCGTGAGGAAGAAGGCGTCCACGCCGGCCAGCCTGTAAAATCTCGCGATCACATCAGCTACAATGGTGGAATAAGCGTGTCCAATGTGGGGCTCTGCGTTCACGTAATAAATAGGCGTGGTCACATAGAACGTGTTATCGCTTCCTGTCCTCATTATTTCCTCGATTGTTTTTCTTCTTATCCATATAGGTCTCGTGCTCAAAGGCTAGGCAGCACATCAGTCTCCCGCAAACGCCGGAGATCTTATCCGGATTGAGGGAGAGATCTTGATCTTTGGCCATCCGTATGGAAATGGGATCAAAATCCGAGAGAAACAACGAGCAGCATAAGCGTCGACCACAATGACCGATTCCACCTATCATTCGTGACAGATCCCTGGTACCGATTTGCCTCATCTCCACATGTGTATTGAACTTCTTCACCAGATCCTTCACCAGTTCCCGGAAATCAACCCTCATATTTGCAGTATAGTAGAAGATAAGCCTGTTTACCTCAAAGGGAAGCTCCACCGCTATCAGGTTCATGGGCAGTTTTTTGGCCGCTATCAGCTCCTTGCAGTATTCCGTTGCCTCTGCTTCAACCCGTTCATTATTCTTCTTCTTCTCTATATCCTCCGGTGTTGCAAGGCGAAATATCTTCTTGATCGGCCTGCTGGGCATGCTGACATCCCGAAGCCTGGGCTTACTACATACGGTACCCAGTTCAAGCCCCTTCTTTGCCTCAACGATTACCTTATCCCCGTCACTGAGCACGAAGTGTCCCGTGTAGAACTCATGGATTCGTCCATCCTTTCTAAGGCTCACGTTCACGATCTTCTCAAGGCTACCCTTGCTCATCACTCCTATCCTAAACGCGCAACTTCCTTTAACCCCAGCAATGATCTCTCGAGGATCAAGAGGGGATTCCTGTTATTCATAAGATCACGTTCCGCTCTTGAGATAACCGAAATGGCACTAATAAGCGCATGTACCGTGTACGACGCAGATTCCTCTTCAAGATGGCTGCTCAGATCGGAATTAAAGATCAGATCCCGTGCCCCCCCTTGCTTAATGAGCAGCATATCCCGATACCAGCTCTTCCAAATCCCCATCATCAAGGCAATTTTCTCTTCTCGTGGTTCCATATTTCCGGCAGGCTTCGTTCTCTCAAGACTTGAACACTCCCGTGCAAGATCGAGCAAAATATCGAAAGACCCACCCACTGCGTTGCGTAGCCTCCCCAGCCAGTGCGCCCTTTCCTCAAAAAGCTCATCAGAGGCGAGCCATTGTGCCCTGCCGAGGCTCCCCTCTGCGAGCCGTGCCGCAAGCCTTGCCCTTTCCACATCCACATGCTCCTCACGGGTCAAGAAATCCGCTATGTGCTCGGTAGCCAGGGGCTTAAATGGAACCCTTTGACACCGAGACACGATGGTTGGCAAGAGGTCTCCCGGATCCCTTACATTCAGGATAAAGACGTTACGAGGAGGCGGCTCTTCGAGTGTTTTTAAGAAGGCGTTCGCTGCCTCATCGGTCATCCTTTCCGCTGGATCGATTATCATAACCCTGTATCTCGCCAAAACCGGGGAAAAAGCGATATGCCGCTCGATCTCCCGTATCTGCTCGATACTGATTGCTTTTTTGTCCTTTTCCGGCTCAATCAAGTGTATATCGGGGTGATTCCCGTCGCATATCTTCCTGCACGAATCACACTGCTCGCACGCATCCTCATCTTTGGGATCCTTGCAATTGAGCAATCGGGCAAAGGCAAGGGCGGTGGTTGTTTTCCCTACCCCCTCCATACCGGCGAACAAATACGCCGAGGCGACCCGCTCATTTGCGATAATTCCCCGTAAAAAGGCTATTGCCTTATCCTGACCTCGTATATCCTTAAACGTCTTCATCGTATAAAATCGCGAAGCGATTTTATAAATAAGGGGATATTGCCTCCTCGATCTTTCTCGCCACGTGCTCTTTCCGCAATGTGGAGTCGATGATGGTAAATCTATCCTTGTGTTTGTTAGCCAATGCGAGGTATCCATACCGTATCTTTGTATGGAAATCGAGCGTTTTCCTCTCAAATCTATCCTTCTCGCTCTCATCCCTCCGCCTTCCCTCTATCCTGCTCAAACCAACCTCTGCCGGGCAATCCAGGAGAAAGGTCAGCTCAGGGATGATGCGGGAGCAGGCCTCCAGGTTTAATTGCTCGATCAATGCCTCTGAGTCTTGCAGGACCACGCCTTGATACACCGTTGTTGCATCGTAATACCTATCACAGATTACCCATCTTCCCGCCTCTAGGGCTGGCTTGATCAACTCGCTCACGTGCTGTGCCCGGTCTGCCTCATAGAGAAAAAGCTCCGTCAACGGTGTTAATTGGGTGTTGTTTACATCCAGAAGTATCTTCCTGATTGCCCCACCTATCCTCGTTCCACCGGGCTCCTGTGTGATCAGCGGCGAGATTCCCCTCTCCTTGAGCATGGCCTCAAAGATAGCAATCTGTGTTGATTTGCCACATCCATCTATGCCTTCAAAGGTAATGAACAACTCGCTCCCCTCCGCTGGCGTGGGAGCCTGTCTGCCTGCCTGAGCGACATCGCTCGCAGCCAGGCAGCACACAGGCAGGCGTATTATACATGACCGAGATGCTCGAATCAAGCTACATACCCGTCTGCTCTGGAAAACATGAACCAGCAAAAACCGCTTTCATGTTGTATGCTTTTCCGATACAATTCATTTTCTACTGGGTGTGCAGAATTGCAGGTAGTTCTGGATAGCGAGAACCTGATATACACTCCCTTATTCTTTCGAAGCTTCGACTCAGAACGATGAAAATCAAGTGGAGAATACTCGCCCTGTTAGAGCGGCGAAGCCGCGTTATGTTAATGCGCCTGAGGCGCATAAAATCGTGTAACGATTTTATTGGAGTGATGATTTGAAATTCAGCGAGATAGGCGAATTCGGTTTTATAGATTCCATCAAAGGCCAATGTGATATCCCGGCAAAAGGCCTTATCAAGGGCATTGGCGACGACTGTGCCGTGCTGAGATCTCAGTCGGGCCGTGTGTTGCTCTTTACGGCCGATATGCTCGTTCAAGATATCCACTTCGTGATCGGCAAGATACCCTTTTATCAATTAGGTCGTAAGGCCGCAGCCGTGAACCTGAGCGACATAGCGGCTATGGGTGGCAGGCCACTCGTGCTACTCACCTCCCTCGCCGTTCCCGTTGAAACCGAGGTGGAGGAAATCCAGGAGCTCTATAGAGGCATGAGGGATATCTGTGAACACCATGGCCTCACCATAGGAGGGGGGGATACAGTGGCCTCTCCCGATAAATTGGTTACCAATATCTCGGTGATAGGTGATGCGAGGGAAAACGAGGTGCTCTATAGATCTGGTACGAGTCCTGGAGACAGGGTCTATCTCACCGGCTATGTGGGGGACTCAATCGCCGGGCTAAAGATCCTAACAGACGAGATAACGCCTCCCGAGGAGATGGGCACTTACTTCATCAAGGCCCATAACGAGCCCGTAGCCCTGGTTGAAACCGGCAGGAGCATCGCTGCTTCAGGGCTCGCAAGTGCCATGATCGATCTGAGCGATGGACTTCTCTCGGATCTGGGTCATATCTGTGAGGAGAGCCGCGTCGGTGCCTTGCTCTTTGCTGAAAAAATCCCCCTTTCCTCGGAGCTGAAGCGGCTTGCCAATGGCGTGGGATTCAACCCCCTTGATCTTGCCCTTTCAGGGGGAGAGGATTATCAGCTGCTATTTACCGTGCCTGCGGAACATGAACAGGGAATTGAGGAGCTCTTCAAAGAACACGATCTTGCTGCTCTGTACCACATTGGCGAAATAGTTGAAAGGCCGGGCATTCGAATGGTGAAAGCCGATGGGTCTATAGAGGAACTTCAGCATAAGGGCTTTAATCACTTCAATCGGAATCAAAGGCAGGATTATGAGCAAGGAGTTCTGGACAGTCACTGAAGTAATAGAGATCTTTCAGGTTGACGAGAGGTTTCTCGACGAGCTTGAGGAAGAGGAGATCATATGCCCTGTGTGCAGGGAGGATTCTCCGGCAAAGCTCTTCTCATCTGCCGATCTTGAAAAACTGCGCCTCGCGAAGATGCTCATCGAGGAGATGGATGTGAACCTTCCGGGAGTGGACATCATACTGCGGATGCGGCAGAGCATGTTCGAGATAAGGCGGCAGTTTGATTCGATCCTGGAGGATCT
>QMLW01000127.1 GCA_003646935.1 Deltaproteobacteria bacterium | reverse complement strand
TACTCATACGCTTCATAAAGAAACAAAATAAGAAGGGTTATTGCAGGCCAGTAGCTCTAACGGTTAGAGCACCGGACTCCAAATCCGGGTGTTGGGGGTTCGAATCCCTCCTGGCCTGCCATTTTTGGGAAAAGATGGGCTCCGTAGTTATCTCGGATGAGAGGGGCTTATCGATACCCACAGGCACCTGGGGATCATGAAAAAGAAGAAAGGCCATAAGAAGAAGAATACCAAGAGGCGATCAGCGAGGCCTGTTGCGAGCATGGTTCAGAAGAGGGAGGTAAGCGAAGAGGGAGTTTCCAAAGAAAAAGAGCTCTTGCAACCACCGTTGAGACGGGAGGTCTCCAAGAAAGCGGACGAGGACGGATTTGCACCAAAACGATACTTCAATATAGCTCGACAATTCCTCTCCGATGCCAAGGTGGAGCTTAGGAAGGTAACGTGGCCTAACAGGAAGGAGCTTCTGTCTACGACGGCAATCGTGATCGTACTGGTTCTCCTCATCGCGTTCTTTCTGGGCATTGTCGACCTGGGTCTAGTGAAGATAATAAAGAATATCATTCGATAAACATAGGCGTGCGTGTGGAATTACAATGGTATATCGTTCATACCTATTCCGGGTTTGAAAACAGGGTAAAGACAACCCTGGAGGAGAAGATTAAATCCCTCGGCAAAGAGGAGCTCTTTGGTCAGGTCATCGTGCCCACTGAGCAGGTAGTGGAGCTCGTGAAGGGCAAGAAGAAGACCTCCTCGCGAAAATTTTACCCTGGATATCTCCTGATTCAGATGGTCATGACCGACGAGACGTGGCATATCGTTCAAAACACGGACAAGGTCACGGGCTTTTTAGGGGAGAAAACGAAACCCGTGCCGATTTCGAAACAGGAGGCACAAAGGATCCTTGACAGGATGGAGGATGGAAAGGAAAAACCAAGACCGAAATTCCTGTTCGAGGAGGGCGATGAGGTTCGGGTGATCGATGGTCCCTTTACGAACTTTAACGGAATGGTCGAAGAGGTAAAACCCGATAAGGCGAAGCTCAAGGTTTTGATAAGCATTTTCGGTCGCTCTACTCCGGTGGAACTCGATTTTGTACAAGTGACGAAGATATAGAGGAGTGAATCTGTGGCGAAGAAGATCATAGCAACGATTAAATTGCAGGTAAAGGGCGGACAGGCAAATCCCTCGCCGCCCGTTGGTCCCGCATTGGGGCAACACGGTGTGAACATCATGGAATTCTGTAAGGCATTCAATGCGAGAACCCAAAACCAGGAGGGTGTGGTTGTCCCCGTCGTCATCACGGTGTATGTGGATAAGTCCTTTTCATTCATTACGAAAACGCCACCTGCCTCTATACTTCTCAAGCAGGCGGCCAGCATTGCTAAGGGCTCGGCTGATCCAATGAGGGAGAAAGTAGGGGCCGTTACAAAGAACCAGGTAGAGGAGATAGCTCGACAAAAATATCAGGATCTTAGTGCTGTTGATATGCCAGGGGCAATAAAGATTATCGAGGGTACGGCCCGATCCATGGGCATCAGTATTGTTGATTGAGGACAAGCTGTACAGTAAGGGAATTGGTGGAATGCCGAAGAGAGGAAAGAAATATCGAGAGGCCGCACAAAGGATAGATGGGCTCAAGAAATACTCATTTCAGGAGGCTATCGAGTTGGCCCTAGAGACGTCCTATGAGAAATTCGACAGCCCCGTTGACATAGCGGTTCGATTGGGGGTTGATCCGCGCCATGCCGATCAGATGGTTAGGGGCACGGTTTCCCTTCCCCATGGTGTGGGTAAAACGGTGAGGGTGGCGGTTTTTGCTCAAGGCGAGAAGGAAAAGGAGGCTCAGGAGGCCGGAGCAGATATCGTAGGTGCCGAGGATCTCTCCGAGAAGATTCAGAAAGGGTGGCTCGAATTTGATAAGGCCATTGCTACACCGGATATGATGGGTGTGGTCGGCAGGTTGGGCCGTATTTTAGGCCCGAGAGGAATGATGCCCAATGCTAAACTCGGGACCGTCACCTTTGATGTGGCAAAAGCAGTAAGGGAGTTGAAGGCAGGACGAATCGATTTCAAGGTAGATAAGGCAGGCATAGTCCATACCATGATAGGAAAGACCTCATTCGGGGTAGATAAGCTCCTGCAAAATGCCACCCACTTACTCGATACCATCATCCGGTTAAAGCCATCTTCCAGCAAGGGGGCCTATCTGAGGAGCATCGCGATATCAACAACCATGGGACCGGGTATTAAGGTAGATCCGATGAGCATTCGAGATCTGCTCAGATAGAGCTTTTGGGACCTGTAGGCGAGTCCTTAGCTTTTCCTGCAGGCTATCGGTTCAGGATATCCTTGAGTTGCGGCTGAGCCTTGGCTCGAATGGCGTTAGGGATGTCTGGATGGTTAAAAACGAATGGTACGGTATACGGAGCGTCTGTGATGATTGCTCTTGGATGAGCGGCAAGGGGAGGTGAATCAGCCTGTGGAGAGAAGCATAAAGGAGAAGACCGTAACCGATCTGCGGGAGAGGCTTGAGAGGGCGCACGGGGTCTTTTTGGTTGATTATCAGGGCCTGAATGTGGATGAACTCACGAGATTGAGGCGAGAGCTACAGGAGGCTGAGGTAGAGTTCCAGGTAGTGAAGAATAGGTTATTGTCGATTGCATGTCGAGATACGGATACGGCGGTATTAAAAGACCACTTCACGGGGCCCTGTGCCCTTGCGATAACCTATGAGGATGTGGTTGCGCCGGCCAAGGTCTTGACCAAGCTTACAGAGGATTACGAGAAATTAGAGATAAAGATCGCCCAGATACAGGGAACGGTCTTTGAGGTGCCCGGCATAAAGAGGTTGGCGCAACTTCCAGCAAGGGAAGTGCTCCTTTCACAGGTTGTTTTCGCGCTCTCCGGGGTACCAACGTCATTTGTGAGGCTCTTATATGAGATGCTCAGGAGACTGGTCACTGCTATGGAGGCCATCAAAGAGCAGAGGGAGTCAGGTTGAGTTATAGAAACCCTCGGGTTTAAGGGGCGATTTCCAAGCCGTAAATCTTAATAGGGAGGAGTCTGGATAGAGATGGCAACGAAAATAAGCAAAGATGATGTAATTGAGTTCATTTCCAATATGACGGTACTTGAGCTGGCTGACTTAGTAAAGGAGCTTGAGGAGAAATTCGGCGTTTCAGCGGCTGTCCCGGTTGCCGTGGCAGGTCCTGCTGCCGCAGAAAAGGTTGATCAGGCCGAGGAGGTGGAGAAGACGGAATTCGATGTCGTACTAACGGCGGTTGGGGACAAGAAGATCCAAGTGATCAAGGTCGTACGGTCTGTTACCAATCTTGGATTAAAGGAGGCGAAGGAACTCGTCGAGGCCGCGCCCAGTAAGGTGAAAGAGGGCATTGCCAAAGAAGATGCGGAGAGCATCAAGGCACAGCTCGAAGAGGTGGGGGCCACGGTTGAGGTGAACTAGGTTTTTAGCAGGAAGTATTCCCCGTCCTATTGTTACGCCAACAGCGATAGATAACGTCATATGAGGAGATCGCATTGTGGACAGATACGATAGCATAAGGCACTTCCCAAGAAGGGGTTTTGGGAAGATCACATCGATCCTTGAAATACCCGACCTTATAGATGTGCAGAGGGACTCCTATGAGCGTTTCCTGCAGCAGTATACCGCCCAAGATGATCGCAGGGAAATCGGGCTTCAAGGGGCATTCAAGAGTGTATTTCCCATCTATGACCTGAACAAAACGTGTTCGCTTGAATTCGTTCGGTATTTCTTTGAGGAGGTAAAATACGACGAAGAGGAGTGCCTAAAAAAGGGACTAACCTATGAGGCACCTATCAAGATAGTCGTGCAATTGCTGGTATTCGACCTTGATGAGATAACCAACAGCAAGAGCATTCGCGACATCAAGGAGCAAGAGATCTATTTCGGCACCATACCCATGATGACGGAGAGGGGCACCTTTATCATAAATGGCGTGGAACGTGTGGTGGTGAGCCAGCTCCATCGATCTCCCGGAGTCTTCTTCGATAACGATATGGGAAAAACACATCCCAGCGGAAAGCCCCTCTATTCCGCCAGGATAATTCCCTTACGGGGCTCTTGGATTGACTTGGAGTTCGATGCCAAGGATATACTGCACGTGCGAATTGACAGGAGGAGGAAATTTCCGGCCACCATCCTCCTCAAGGCCTTTGGATATTCCGAGGAGGAGATCCTGGCGCAGTTCTTTCCCATAGAGAAGCTCATCATCCATAAGGGCGCCCTTCGTTCGATAGTGGATGTAAAGAGCCTCCAAGGTCAGAGGATTACAGAGGATATCGTTGAGCCAAAAAGCAAAGAGGTCCTGGCGAGGAAAGGGGAAAAATTCAGCAAAAAGATCTTAAAGAAGCTCGTTGACCTCGATCTCCACGATATTCCCGTGAGTTTCACCTATGTGGAGGGGAGGATTGCCGCGCGCGACCTAGTCGATCCTCAGACGGGAGAGGTTCTGGTACGAACGAATCAGGCCTTTACAAAGGAGGATCTGGTTCGCATACGGGAGAAGGACATCAAGGAGATTGAACTGTTGGTGCTGGATTCGGGGGCTGTGAGCACCTCTATACGGGATACCATGCTTCTGGACAGGGTCGTTACCAGTGATGAGGCCGTTTTGGATATCTACAGAAAGCTTCGGCCCACGAGTCCCCCGACACAGGAGATGGCCGAGGCATACTTCAGAAGCCTCTTCTTTAACCCATCCACCTACGACCTCTCCCCGGTAGGTCGTTTGAAGATGAACTATAGGCTCAACCAGGACGTCCCCCTGGAGGTATGCACGCTGCGAAAGGATGACATCCTGGAGACCGTGAAGGAATTAGTGCGATTGAACCTCGAAGAAGGCAACGTCGATGATATCGATCATCTGGGGAACCGCAGGGTGAGATCGGTTGGCGAGCTTCTGGAGGAGGAATATAGGGTTGGCCTCATTAGGATGCAGCGGGCCATTAAAGAGAGGATGAGCCTGCAAGATGTCGACACACTGATGCCCCGTGACCTGATTAACTCCAAGCCTGTCTCCGCTGTGATCAACGAGTTTTTTGGCTCGAGCCAACTGTCACAGTTCATGGATCAGACCAATCCCCTCTCCGAGATTACCCACAAGAGGCGATTGAGCGCTCTTGGGCCGGGGGGGCTGACGCGGGAGCGGGCCGGTTTTGAGGTGAGGGACGTGCACCCGAGCCACTATGGTCGAATCTGCCCCATAGAGACGCCTGAGGGCCCGAATATCGGGTTGATCGTGTCTTTGAGCACCTATTCTCGAATAAACGATTTCGGCTTTATCGAAACCCCGTATAGAAGGGTTAAGGATGGCGTAGTCTCGAATGATATAGAGTACTTGACGGCAATGGATGAGAAGGACTACCCCATCGCACAAGCCAACGAGCCCATCGATTCCCATGGGCGTTTTGTCCACGAGGTGGTGGCGGCGAGAAAGGGCGGGGAGGCCTGTATGGTTCCTGCACAGGAGGCTGTATATATGGATGTATCGCCGAACCAGTTGGTGAGCATCGCTGCATCATTGATACCATTCTTGGAACACGACGATGCGAACAGGGCACTGATGGGGTCCAATATGCAGAGACAGGCAGTACCGCTCTTGCAGGCGCGGTCCCCGCTGGTCGGCACCGGGATCGAGGAGATCGTAGCCAGGCACTCAGGGGTCGCAGTTCTCGCCAAAACGGACGGGACCGTGGAGAGCGTTGATGCCTCTCGGATAGTCATTCGATCAGAAAAGGAAGAGGAAGGGGTTGAGATATACAAGCTCCTGAAGTTTAAACGCTCAAACCAGAGCACCTGTTACAATCAGAAACCGGTCGTGAAACAGGGTGACAGAGTGAAAAAGGGCCAGATCATCGCGGACGGCCCCGCCATGGAATACGGCGAGCTCGCCTTGGGAAGAAACGTAATCGTAGCCTTTCTGTCATGGGGAGGCTACAACTTCGAGGATGCGGTGCTCGTAAGCGAGAGGCTGGTGCGGGATGATGTGTTCACCTCGATCCACATCGAGGAGTTCAATGTGGTTGCCAGGGATACCAAACTGGGACAAGAAGAGATCACGCGAGATATACCCAATGTGGGCGAGGAGGCCCTCAAGCAGCTCGATGAGAGCGGCATCATTCAGCTGGGCGCAGAGGTGAGGCCCGGTGATATCTTGGTGGGCAAGATCACGCCCAAGGGCGAAACACAACTTTCGCCGGAGGAGAAGCTCCTGAGGGCTATCTTCGGGG
>QMLW01000126.1 GCA_003646935.1 Deltaproteobacteria bacterium | reverse complement strand
TTGCTTAGCATATCGGATTCCTTCAAGCAACAGTTACGATCGCAGCGGGAATTTTCCTTCAACCGTGAACCCTGAACCCGGCAACCCGCGTGGTCACATGAAATGTATTCTGATTACCATCCAGTATTCCAATTGTGAGCGAAGCGAGCTAAGTTCCACATATTCAGGCTCGTATAGAGGGACCATTGCCTTCTCAAGACGGCTCCATCATATCGCAATAGCATATCTTTCATCCTTGACCCGCCCACTCCGCTCATGTATAGTGCCTTGCCCCTATCGCAACCATGGTTCCATTCAGCTAGACTGAGAGTGATTCGCCAGGGGGGCAATGCCAGGGAGATGAACAGCTCGATGGATTTCAATGAGAGAAAGATAATCGTACTTACGTGTTACTGCCATTTTATATCGCATTTCTATATGCTTATCTTTCCCTCCCTTGTTATGCCGCTTACGGAGTACTTCCAGATCTCAATTCCGGAGGCCCTTTCCCTCGGGTTTCTCATGTACCTTCTCTTTGGCCTGGGTGCACTGCCCATGGGTATTGCAACGGATTTGTGGAATGGAAGGCGGATGCTCACCCTGTACCTGCTTGGATTAGGGGTGTTTTCACTGGTTGCCGGCATGTCAAAACAGGCGATGGTGTTGATGACCAGTCTGACGTTTATCGGATTTTTCGCCTCGATTTACCATCCCACGGGCATGGGGCTCATCAGCAAGGGATGCAAGCGGAGGGGGTATGCCCTCGGATTAAATGGGGTCTACGGGAACCTCGGCCTTGGGCTGGCGCCTCTTATCACGGGAATCGTTACCTATCGGTTTGGATGGCACGCGATCTATTTGATTACCGGTGCTATTGTCTTGATAACCGGCGTGGTGATGTTCTTCGTGGATATCGACGAGACACCGGTACAAACGGACGCCGTTGAACAGGGGCGAGAGACAAAGCGGTATATACTGTATTTCGCGATTCTCTGTGTGTGCATGATGATGGCGGGATTCGCCAATCGGGGTACTGCCGTGGTGATACCCGCCTACTTCGAACAAGTGGTTCCTTTCTTCAATAGGATCATCGACGGCCTCTCCTTTATAAGGCTTTCCGGTACCAAGACCTTGGCCGCCACCATGCTTACTTCCTTTGTATATTTCTTCGGGATATTCGGCCAATTGGCGGGGGGTCGCCTGGCTGACAGGATCGATCTGAGGGTTGGCTATCTTGCATTCCATGTGATGTCCCTGCCCTTTATGGTGCTCATGACGCAGTTCACCAATATCACCCTGTTTGTTTTTACCATGGCGCACGTATTCTTTGCGTGGGGCATGCAGCCCATAGAGAATAGCCTGGTGGCACGACTTACACCGGAGAAGCTTCGCTCCACGAGCTATGGGCTGAAGTTTATCTCCACCTTTGGCGTGGGTTCTCTGTCGGTCATCACCGCGAAGTACCTGATCAATCAGTATGGCTTCGTGTATGTGTTCTGGCTCCAGTCCGCCGTTATTGCCCTTCTCATATCGACTATCGTGTTGCTCATGTTTCTCGCGAGGAGGGAGACATTCAGAAACTAGGAACGCATATGTTTTCAGCGCTCATAACCTTTCATCCCCCCATGCAGCACTGCTGAATTTCATGCCCAGGCCTTTTTCCTTGACTTATGAAGCTCTTTTATCGTTAATTGATAACCTTACACGTTCTTGCTTTATGTAAGGGACTGCTGAGATCAACAGTAGGATTTTCTTATGGATGAGGAACACGTGCACGAGGAGAAGCCCCAGAAGATAGATGAGGTGAAGACACCGAAAACGAGGCCTACTCGGGATTCTGTAGTGCCTTTGGTAATGGTTGCCGTTGTGATGCTTATAGGTATGTGTGTGCTTGAGTGGGCACTTCAGGTCGTGTACCCGGCAGCCACCTTGGCTTCGCATTTTGCCACCATTATCGGCGCTTCCCTTTTAGCCACCGTTGTCGCATACATCGCATTGAGGAGGAAGAATGCCTCCCTTGAAAGAGTGAGCACGCTTATTGCCTCTCACAGGCAATCCCACGCTGAATTGGAACAAAGGGTAGAGGAGCGGACTGCGGAACTCATAGGGGCCAACAAGCAGTTAAGGGAGGAAATGGAGCAGCGCAGAAAGGCAGAGGAGGCCCTGCAACAAGCCAAAAACGATTTGCAGCACCACCTCGATGAGGGCGCCAACGAGCTCACCGCGGCGAATCAGAAGCTCCATCAGGAGCTCGATGAGCTCAAGAAGGCATATACCGCGCTCAAGAGGAGCGAGGAGAAATACCGGAATTTACTCGATAGCATCGAAGACGGGTACTATGAGGTCGACGTTAACGGGAACCTCACTTTTTTCAATAACGCGTTGTGTAAGATAGCTGGGCTTCCACGGGAGAAATTGAACGGCATGAACAACAGGGAGTATACCAGCCCGGAAACCGCGAAGAAGATGTACCAGGTCTTCAACAAGGTCTACAAGACGGGGGAGCCCGCAAAGGAATTCGATTGGGAGATCATACGGACCAACGGTTCCAAGAGGTACGTGGAGGCCTCGGTGTCCTTGATTAAGGATTCAAAGGGCCGGGGAGTCGGATTTCGGGGTATTGTGAGGGATATCACGGAACGCAAGCGGGCCGAGGATAAGCTAAAATCCCTGCTGTACTCCTTCGGCAAGGTATGGACCAAGTAGACCGGAGGTATAAGGATACGGAACCGCGGTCGCAGGAGGGCATCTTTTCCGTTAGTTGTTTCCCCTTAGGGTTATCTCGCCATATTTTAAAAAATCACGCCTTATTGTAGGCTAGTATCCCCGATTTTTAGGCAAATCTTGACAGCAATAGGTCATCATGTGCGCTCTGTAACTAAGAGGAAGAGGACGGTATGAGGTGGTCTACCTTGAAGACACCGCCAGGGTACTGTTGGATGGGAGAGAAAATCCGCTGGATGTCCAGCTTTCTCTTCTTACATAACAGGTAGATCTTGTACAGGGTAGTGGTGGTTATGCCTACTACATGCCGTGCCGAGAGAGACTTTTGGGCATCAGCCGGGTAATTTCTATACTTGAGCTCGCCTTCCTCAGTGCCCTTTACACAATTGCTGCCGATGATCAGCAGACGCCGTTTGCCCGCTTCACCGAGGTCGAAATCGGAGAGCTCCTTCCACTGATCCCAGTCCTCGTTTACCTCGGCCACGTCGCCGATCACTTTCAGGCAGAGAGTCACCTCTGAACCGGGTAGTTTGACCATGCGGTCAATGGCGGGGAACTCCGGAGAGGGTGACACTGAAAGACCGAGATCTTTCAAAACGTGGTGGATTGCGTCGGTGAGGAGGAGCACATTCTTACTCTTAATGAGGCATTCGAGCGACTCCTTGATGGGTTTCGCCTCATCTTTTTCCTCCGCTTCCTCGGCCTGCTCCTTGTGCGCGCTTCGTTCCTTAACGCCCACCTCAATCTTGCCGACTATGAGCATGCTTACCAGGCATGCCAGCGACACGAGATATCGTTGATTCCCGCTAAACGTTAAGAGCGCATACAGGGCGAAGACGAGCAGGAAGAGCTGAAAGAGCAGCAGGGTTTTCAGTTTCATACCATGCTCCTGTTTATTAGTGGTGGATTTAAGGGGAGGAGCAATGTCAAAAACCGAACCAAAAAGGCGAATATAGTATACATGAAGGTGATAAAAAAGGCAAGAAGAATCTCCTGCCTGTCTTTTTCGCTGAAATTAGCAAAAAGGGCATATGTTCGTTGCTATTTCACCGCCCGCTCTCTCCGTCAGTAAACCTTAGGGCCTTGTGAAGGGCCTTTTTTGTCTTCTCCCTTTCTTTTTTGGCCTCGGCCTTGGCGGCTCGATGCCCTTGCGCTTGAGCCATTCGGAGGCCTCTTTATGGAGGTCGCTCAGGGCGGAGCGGATCAAGATGGCCTTGTACATCTCCACCTCTGCCAGCTCATCGCTGAGCCCCAGGCAGTGGGAGAGCCTGCCGGCCTGCATCGGGTGCCTTGCCACGTGGGCCTTGAAGGCCTTCACGTCCCTCTTCCGGAGGATCCTGTTGAGCCCCCGGTGAAAATCCGCGTACCCCTGCTCTATCTCAAGCTCATCCATATTGTGTCCCGATTATTGTTTATTGATGAATGACAGGTATGATGTGAATAAATCTATTATTTTAACAAGAAATATACAAAACCTATACATTACGGTCAATGGCGGATTTAATGGAATTTTCTAAATCTTACGTAATCTCCTGTATTTATAATATTAGCCAATAGGAGCGCTAATAATCGAGGTAGATGGAAAAATGAAGTCACTGACTTCGATACACTAATAATGCTAAAAAAATTAAGAAGATCTATGTACACGACAAAAATTTAATGTTTTGCTTCATTGGTTTACTATCCAATGCTGACGAAAAGATACATTTGACGAAGAGCTTAACCATTTTTTTGAAATCATTGAATTTTTCGGATATGTTCAATACTATTTCACGAAGAATATCTAAACCATATCGAAATATGCTTATCGCCTTTCGACCATGTTTTTTATCCTTATTGGCTTTTGGTTTTGCGCCCACTCGCCAGTAATGTGGCACCAGCAAAATGCTATTGCCAATATCGCAACTAATTTTTTTATTCGTTCAGTATCTATCAAATGTGTTGACTCAAAATTGAAACCACGTGTTTTCAAACAACCAAATAATGTCTCTATTTCCCAACGTTTTTTGTAATCCTCCATCGCCTGCTTTGGATCTCTATTGGCAACAAGGATAACATATTCGCCATTTGGTTGTTTAAGACCAATAATGAAAAGTCCTTGCTCCAAAACAGTTCGTTTTCCTTCTAAAAGACAATACTCTCCTGGTTTTAAGAATCTGAAAAGAGTTTTGGCAGGAACTGGAATTCCTCTTGAATTTGTTACGAGGGTATTCTCCTTGATACGTAATCGAATCGTAATGAGTTTTCCTATAAGATAGGAGAACCATTTTTTGCCAATAAATTCTCGATCTCCTGTTATACATTTGATTTTATTAACACCGAATATTTTTATGAATCGATCAATCAACTCCATTCGTTCTTCTGTGTTTGAATTTCCTCGTTTCGGCAACATCGACCAAAGAATCGGAAAAGCTGCTCCCAAATGGGCTATACCCAAAGTAAGTATGTTAATGTTTAATTTTCCAAATTTCCAGTTTGTTCTATCAATTGTTAACGTCCAACGTTTGTCCTTAATACCAAGGAATTTTACTATTAATTTTGCAAAAAGGGTATAATCAAAAGAGACTGATTCAAAAAATCTCTGTATTCTCCTATACTTCGATTTCGTTTTTGCTTTCCCTGGAAATGCAACAGCAAGTTGAGTAAAATTAACTGTTCGAACCTTCAATAGAGCGATAATAATGCCTGCGAGGCAAAACAGCCTCGCCGCATTCATAGGTGTCTGGTTTTTGAGAGCATTTTTAAGTAGTGTTACTTCTTTCATAGCGCAACCTCCTAGATTTAGGGTATAGGGCTGCACTATAATTATGAACAATTTATTATAATTGTCTACTAATTATTATTAATTATTTTAATCTCCATTTTTACCAATAAAATGTAATACTTAGACACAACGATTTCGATTTTTTGTCATGTACTAAGAAATACTAATTTAAAACAGCTTTATAAGGAGAAAAAAATCCTGAGGGGATAATTATCGGCCCTACCAATGTCTTTGTAATGTCCAATGAGGCCAAAGATGATGCTATCAAGGCATTTAAATTAAGCGCAAAAAGTGAAGAAACTGTCTCTTTGGGTCAAATAAAAGACATCTTAAAAATCGTCAATTAGATACTGTTAGACCCGGAGGTTATTGCCGATAACAAGAGTGGTGAAGAGGGAATAAAACTCGATCAGGTAAAACATCTGATACGGGGTTTATCAGAGAAGGTTGGTGTGGGAGCATCCTAAACGCGTGGCCCATCCCCTCAATCATCCATCGCACTGTCAGGACAGCAAGCTACAGCTGACGATTCAGGCTTACCTGTGGCATCCGAACTCATTGAAGAGCCTGAAGAGATAGAGGTGGATGATGCCGTTGAAGAGGTGGATCTTGATGAGACGGAGGTTTCCGAGGATCTTGAAGAAGAAAAAGTTGCTGATGACCTTGAGGAATTCGATGTCATAGAGGAAGATAAAGAAACAGATCTCCTTATAGGAGATTCAGATGAGAAATTTTCTGATCGAGGCTATCAATATGATGATAAAATAAGAAAAGCAAGACTCTTAGCTGAAGAATTTAATAATTTGCTTGGTGTTATTGATAAATATTATAA
>QMLW01000125.1 GCA_003646935.1 Deltaproteobacteria bacterium | reverse complement strand
GCCCGATGTAGTATTTACCGGAGGTGTTGCTAAGGGTCTGCTCAGAAATAAATTCACATTTTTCAAATGGCGGCACGCAATTTGGTGCCATACTCAGTGCCCAGAAACGGGCTCATGTCCGTGTGAGGTTTTTCAGTCGCAACTGACCTGGGAGCAATCGTGTAATTCCAGTTTCCGAGAGTGTTGCTTTTGGTGATGTTGAGTCCTTTGAATTCCTTATCAGGGACCTTGATCCCCTTTTCGTATTCACGCGGATCGAAATATGATTCGACTTTCAGGCCAGTCTGCGTTTTCGTGTTGCGCACAAAATTCAGAAGTATTTCAAAACTCTCCAAGGGATGTCCAGCCCAGTTTTTGCTGATCTCGCTGAACATCCTATGTTCAATAGGATTCCATTTGCTTGCCCCAGTCGGATAGTGCGATACAGTTATTTCCATGCCGAACTTGTCAGCGATTCGTTCTTGAAGAAATCTTTTGAAAGCCCGGGGGCGTGCCCCATTACTTCCACCGCTGTCTTCCAGGATGAGTAACCGATGGGAGCTCGGGTAGTGGAATCTGCTATGACGCCTCCACCACATGGCAATACAGTTGGCAGCGAACTCAGGGGTGTCAGCAGATTTCCCTACGACCAACACACCACGATTTTTTATGAGATCGTAGATTCCATACGGTGAAGCAATGGCCTCAGCCTCGGAACGGAAATCGTGGTCCTTGACTTTCTTGGCCTTACGAGACCATGTTCGCCCTGGGTTTTTGAAAAGCCCGATTGGCTCCTTCTTTTTTGTGTCCACACTGATAATGGGATCACCAGCGGCCATGAACTGCTCCCGAAGATGTTGGATGATATTGAATTGTTTATCCCTGTCCGGATGAAACCCACACGACAGGCTCTTGCTGTTGCCTTTCAGCGAGTATCGGAGCTGTGTCAACAGGCGATGAACCGTTGTCGCCGATATGCCGAGCCCCATATATTCCTCAAGGCAATCGGCTATCTTTTTCGGTGTCATTCGAGTCCATTTCCTGTCTGTCATCGGGTCTCCGGCAGTGTCAAACTCCAGGATCTTTACGATCTCCTCGATTACCTCTGGCGTTTTTTTTCCACCCTTTTGCGCCCACCCCCTTTGGAGCGAATTCGATTGCGATCAATAGGGCTTTCAAAAAGCTCCCTGCGCCCTTTTGCCACGGTATGAACATCAAAACCAAGAAACTCTGCTATCCTTCGATCACCTCCATGACCGAGCTTGGCCGCTTCCAGCCCCGCGTAAAGCCGTCGCTTCTTCTCGTCCAACATGCTGAAAAAGAGAATGATCGCTGCTTTGATTTCATCAGGAAGAACCTCTACGTGCAGACCCAGGTCCAGTTCCGCATACGCTTGACGCTCCTCACGCATCAAACGCTGCTGTCGTCGCCTCCCGCTGTCAGCACTCATGTAGATGTGGCTGCGCCCACATCTTTGCCGGCTGATCTTGCCCTGGCGCGTTAACTGCAAAAGGGCGTGATGAACCTCCACTTGTACCACGTTCTCCAGTTCAGCTGCTGTGTATCCTGATTCAGAGTTGTCCACCAAGGCCTTCGCCGTTGCCAAGAGATTCCCAAACCTGCTGAACCACACCGAACGGTAGGACCACAAGCCGAGCTCATCGAAATGGGGAATCTCAACAAGGGTGTAAAACTGACCGCGATGCGAGTAGCTGCTGAGATATCCCAAACGACGAAGCACCCGAAAAACGGTCATTCTGGCGTCTGTTCCCAGGGCCTTTTTCAATTCTTCCAAGGGCGCAACTTTCTTTTCACGCAGGTACCTCTGGACTGCTATGTCTCTGTCTTTTGTTGTCTCCATTTGTTACAGTTCCCCATCTAATGGTTTTCATATAGGGAATTGTAACAAACCTAATTTGAAAAAGCAATCAATTTTTCTACTTTTCTTTCAATAGGATATAGGCCTACAGCATTCGTATCAAACAGCAACTCATTGGGATTATTCCCAGAGAATATGTGATTTTATTTACGAGCGTTCACCTACGCCGGTATCCGCTGGATAGCGACGAGAAGGACTTCTCCATAGAGGGCTTTCCCATGAAGTACACCTGTGAGGACTACCGTCAAGAGATGAAGCTCATGGCTTTAAGGAAGAGGTTAGAGGAAGAAGACCTCAGCAAAGAGGAAAAAGCCCGACTAGCCGAGGAGATCAAGAAGTTGGAACAAGAGATAAAATTAGCGTAGGTATATTATATTCCCACCCACTCCCGCACCTTCACCGATTTCTCTGCGGCCCTGGCCATGATCTCGGTTGTATCAAGGGTACGTAGGCTTCTGTCCTCCATCACGATCGTACCATTGATGATGGTATGCCTCACGTCATGGCCTCGAGCAGCATACACGAGGTGTGAGAATGGATTATACATGGGCGTGAGGTGAGGTTTGTCGGTGTCGAGGACGATGATGTCGGCCTTCTTGCCCACCTCGAGTGAGCCGGTTACCGCATCGATCCCGAGCACCTTGGCGCCTTCAATGGTCGCCATCCTAACCACGGTGAGGGCGTTCATTACCGTGGGATCCAGGTTTTTGATCTTATGGGCCTTCGCGGCCATATCCATCTCTTCAAAAAGATCGAGGTTGTTATTGGAGGCACAACCATCGGTGCCCAAGCCAACGGTCACGCCTGCGGCGAGCATTTCGGGTACCGGCGAGATACCGGAAGCAAGTTTCATGTTGCTCTCGGGGTTGTCAACGGCCTTTGCCTTGTGTTGGGCAATTGTTTCGATATCCCACTCATCCAGATGTACGCAGTGATCCGCGATCAAGTTGGGGCCCAGGACCCCGAGGGCTTGGAGGTGTTCGAGGGGTCTCTTTCCGTATCTCTTCCTCACCTCGGCGATTTCGCTCAAGGTCTCGGCTATATGGATAATGAGCGGGACATGGTAGTCAAGCGCTAAGGTATTGGCCGCTTTGAGCAGATCGGGGCTACAGGTGTAAAGGGAGTGCGGCTCTACCGCTATGGACACGAGGGGGTCATCACCCCATGTTTGGATGAGCCTTTCCGTATATCGCAGCCCCTGTTCTATGGGGCCGTAGTTGGGTGAGGGGAAATCATAGAGGACTTCCCCCACGAGGCATCGCATACCCGCCTCACGTGCTGCACGTGCCACCTCATGCTCAAAGAGATACATGTCACAAAAAGTAGTGGTTCCGGACATGATCATCTCCGCGCAAGCCAGAAGCGTTCCCACCCTCACGAATTCGGCGTCCATCTTGCTCTCAACGGGAAAGATGTACTCATTCAGCCAGTCCATCAGGGGAAGATCATCCGCTAATCCCCTGAAAAGGGTCATAGCTGCGTGGGTATGGCTATTAATAAGGCCGGGCAATATAAGACCACCCTCGGCATCCAGGATCTTCCCGGCATCCATCGAGGCCTCCCCGTTGCTGCCCACGAAGCGTATCGTATCCCCTGATATGGCAAGGGTGCCATTAGGGATAATCCTGTTCTCCTGATCCATGGTGAGAATCGTGCCGTTACGAATCGTAATATCCGCCCTGCTCATACTTCCAGATCCTCGATGATTTTTCCCAACAGTCTCGTAAGCGCCGGTGTTGCCTTCTTGGCGTTTGCAAGGACCTCTTCAATCGAGATGGGCGCCATGCACTCGGGGATATTTCGGTTGGTGATCGCGACAATCACTAATACCCTCATTCCTGAATGAACTGCCTCAATAACCTCGTTTACCGTTGACATACCTACGGCATCAGCACCAATGAGCCGCAAGAATCTCGTCTCAGCAGGTGTTTCGAGGCTCGGACCGGTAATACCCACATACACCCCTTGATGGAGATGGATTCCATTGGTCAGGGCGGCTTTCATGGCCAAAGCTGTCAGACCACCATCATAAGCAGAGCTCATATCAGCAAACCTCGAGGCAGCATCCTCGGCATTTCGCCCAATAAGGGGGTTTTGGCCGGTGAGATTGATATGATCCGTTACCAACATTAAATCCCCTGGCTTGAGATGAGGATCCAGACCACCAGCAGCGCTAAAGATGAGCAGATACCTCACGCCGAGCAGGGCCATCACCCTGATCGGCAATGTCACCTCGTTGACGGAATACCCCTCGTAGATATGGAACCTTCCCTGCATGGCGAGTATTGATTTGCCGAATAGGTGACCGGACAGAAGCATACCCGCGTGGCCTGGGACCGTGGATTTAGGGAAATGAGGGATGTCCTCGTAGGAAATGGCCCGATCGACATCCATGACCTGAGCCAGGTCGGCGAGACCCGTGCCGGTAACCATCCCTATGATGGGTGCAGCTTCTATGGTTTTCGAAAGAAAATCAGCGGCCTCCTTGATCTTCTCGAGCATCTCGACCCCCCTGAAAGTCCATCAAAACTTAGTGTAGATGTCCTGGAAAGTCAACCGAGTTCCGGCATTTTATTCTTGACCCTCATTTCACACCCCTTTAGTATGCTCGGAGAAATCGGCATGCTGCTGTCATGTGCATGAATAGCGCACAGAGGCCTTTTTATATCGGTAAAAGGCAAGCCATGTCTTCAATGATCGATGACCTCTTGAATCCAGCTTATCTCCCGGATGAAACCGAGCAGGTGTCCCTTGTGCAAACCCACATCTCAATGGTCATTATCGCCGATCAATTCGTCTACAAGATAAAAAAACCGGTCGATTTCGGGTTCCTGGATTTCACGACCTTGGACAAGAGATATTATTACTGCAACCAGGAGATTACGCTTAACAGAAGGTTGTCACGAGGCCTCTACCTGGGGGTTGTGCCCGTAGTGCACGACGGCACGCACTACCGGATGGGACAAGGGCAGGGCAGGGTCGTTGAATATGCGGTGAAGATGCGGAGGTTGCCCGAGGAGATGCTCATGAAATCGGTGTTTCTTCGTGGAGAGTTGAGCGAAGGCCAGCTGCAAAGGATTGCCGATGTGCTCGCCGGGTTCCACGGGAGTGCCCTTCATTCCCCCGAAATCGATGCCTTCGGGGATCCCGAGGCATTCAAGGTAAATACGGATGAAAATTTCTCACAGACCGAGAAGTATATCGGAACGACGATTCGAAAAGAGGACTTCAATGAGCTAAAGCGATGGACTTCATCGTGTTATACATCATCGAGGAGCGCATTCCTGGGAAGGGTAAGGGACAAGCGGATACGGGACTGTCACGGAGATCTTCACATGGAACATATATGTCTTACTAAGGATATTCCCATATTCGACTGTATTGAATTTAATGATAGATTCAGATATACTGATACATTGAACGATATCGCGTTCTTGTTGATGGACCTGGAATACCATGGCGGAAATAGGCATTCTACCATACTGTGGGATTTCTACCGAGAGCACGCCCAAGAGAGGGACGTAGAACCCATTCTTGCCTTCTATAAGGTATACCGGGCATATGTGAGAGGCAAGGTAACCAGTTTCCAGCTTGATGACGAGCGCATTGAACCGGGCAAGAAGGAGGAGGCAGTAGAAACGGCGAGGAGATATTTTCAGCTCGCGAGATCGTATCTATAGGCGGACATAAGGAGCAGGGGCATGCAACTGAGGGAACCATTCGTGGAATACATGAAACGGGAGCTAGTGCCGGAGACAGTGCTCATCGCATGCGGTCTTCCGGCTACCTATAAAACGGAAACTACCGAGGTGATTGCCGAGATAAAGGGCTACCAGATAGTGAGAACAGACCTTGTCCGGTTGGAGGTATTGAAAGGGGAGGATATCTTCGACGAGAAGGTCGCCTCCAATATGAACAAGCGGCAGCTTGTCTATTATGAAACCTTTCGGCGCGCCGATGAAGTTGCGGCCAAGGGCCGGGGCATTATACTGGATGCCACCTTTATCACCAGGGAGCTCAGGCTCAGGGCTGCGGAGATCGCTGCACGACACAATAGGGTGTTCGTGATTCAGCAAACGCAATGCCCACAGGAAGTTTCGCTCCGGAGAATATCAGAGAGGACAAAGGAGAACTACGAATCAAATGCATTAACGCAACAGGCCTATCTCAACAACAAGGAGCGATTCGAGCCAGTTGATCTGGATGATATGAAACAATCATTTCCCTCACTGCCCATCGTCCACCTGTTGGTGGATACGACCTCAGATCTCGTTGATGAGTGGAGGGTTATCGGGAAGTGGACCCGGTAATGGGGCTGGTGTCTGCAGACGTGAAATAATACCGTTACCGCCCTCTTTCTCATGACAGGACGGTGGAGATAGGCCTGATAACCAAGGATCGATGACACACGTACCGAAATCAGTGGGGATAATCTATAAGCGTGATTTCGAGCCCGCGCGATGGGAGT
>QMLW01000124.1 GCA_003646935.1 Deltaproteobacteria bacterium | reverse complement strand
TAAATAACCTAAGTATCAGTAACGTATCATAATTTTACTTGACATTTCATTATTTTATGTCATTATGCATCCTCAGGCATACACTTCATTTCTCATCGATACGATGATTCGCCTTATTGCAAAACCTCCTACGTGCCATAAACGATGAGATGGGATCAGATCATTTGGCCTTGTAAGATTCCTCAGCAGTATACTACCCATTTGTAAGACGAGACGTATCATGACCGGGGGGCTAACCCGAAGGGAATTCTTAAAGGAGACCATATCCAAAACCACGATCCTTAGCGTGGGATTTGGTTTGGAAAGATGGATCAACATTCAGGAGGCTGTTCAGTGCAAGAATTGTGGATCAATTAACCTGTACACCATGTCACATTTCTCTTCTCATATATTCTCTCAAGAGCCGCTCTATTGTCATGATTGCGGCATCAATCTGAGGACTCAGGATTATGATATTCCATGCAGGCATTGCCATTACTACTCTAAAGATACATTAGATCGTACCAATAGCTACAGTGTCCCTGCGTGTGCTCAGATTCCGTTTCCAAACTACAAATATTTGAAAAAGAGCGGGAAACCGTCTTTTTCAGCACATGATCTTAGGTTTTGATACCGGGGCCATAGATTTTAGAGCAGTTGTATGGCGTTACGCTATACAAGTACGTTGACTTGCTTCGCAACACCATCACTGGGTGATGGTGATTATGTTTCAGGTAAAAGTGGCCCCGGTATCACATGTACCGTGGAATGAAAAATGGATGACGGATATCAATCAAAAAATAAGAGAGTATTTCTCGAGAACCTCAGGCGTATCAACCAGAGAGCTGGGGTAGAACCGGAAATCCTGGATCTGATCGAGGCCTACGCCAATCTACGGTTGGATGAGGATAAGGAGATTCGCTTCTGGGGTAACAGGATAGAGATCAACGATAAAGAGCTCCAGGGCTTCCTCCATAAAAACCCACACCTTGATCAACGAGTGCTGAACTTTTTGGCCTCCTATTTTTTAGAGATGAAGAGGAGGGGGCTTCGATGTATCTTTACCCCATCCCACCTTGCACACCTTCTAGAAATATCGCTAAAAAGATTGCATTGGTTGGCCGATGATAAACGAAGCCATTATACCTGCTTCTCCGTGAAAAAAAGAGGTGGAGGGGTAAGGGAGGTCTTTGCGCCGAAGCCTAACCTAAAAGCGGTTCAACGCCAAATATTGGATGATCTCCTGCACAGGGTGAGACTGAATTCCCATGCTGAAGGGTTTCGAAAGAGAAGATCCATACTCACCAATGCGAAAAGGCATGTGGGGAAAAAGGTGGTCATAAAGATGGATGTAAAGGATTTTTTTCCCAGTATCACATTTGAAAGGGTACTGGGGATGTTTGTCTCACTGGGTTATCCACGTCAGGTAGCCGTGCTTTTGACAAGATTAGTCACCCATAATGGAAAATTGCCCATAGGTGCCCCTACGAGCCCTGCCATATCAAATATAGTGAGCAGAAGATTGGACAGAAGGTTCTCGAGACTGGGAGAGAAGGCGGGGTTTGATTACTCCCGCTATGCAGATGACATAACCATTTCGAGTAACAATAAAGGCGTCAACAGGATGATACCCTTCTTCAAGGAGATACTGAGAGAAGAGGGCTTTGAGGCTAATGAAGCAAAGATGAGGATATTGAGGAGCGGAGGAAGACAGAAGATAACCGGTATTGTGGTCAACAAGAAGCCGAATCTCGATAAACATGAGATAAGGAAACTGAGGGCTGTCATCTACAATTCCAGTCATAAGGATCTCAGGCAAGAGGCAAAACGATGGGCCGAAAATGAGAAAGGCCTAACCAATCCCAGCTCCTATGGCTTACGCGAGTTTAGGTCTTCCCTGAAAGGAAAGGTCAATTTTGTACGAATGGTAAACCCCGAAACAGGAAAAAGGCTTATTGAAGCACTTGATTATAAAGGAAGTTCCTTTTTTCAGACTCCGCCCAAGGCGGAAGTTATATAAAATCGCAAAGCGATTTTATAACTTGATCCTCTTAGCGGATAGGCGATGAGGACGCAATGAGGTCTATCGCAATAGGATGTGTAGCACCCCTCTTGGTACTGCTCTCAATTTGTGCCAGCCATGCCGATATCGGCTTAATAGCTGCCTTAAATTCAAGCCTGGAACAACTAGTAAAGAGCCTAACGATAAATCAGATTTCCAAAAGGGCGGGAAGGGAATTCTATTCAGGAAGAATGGATACTGTAGATGTCGTTCTGGTAAGATCCCCCATGGGCAAGGTGAATAATGCCATAACCGCCCAAAGCCTCTTGTCGCACTATGCGATCACATCGGTTATCTCCATTGCTCCGGCAGGATCTGTAGGCGCAGGTATTAACATTGGGGATATCGTTGTTGCAACTGAGCTCTACCAGCATGATTTTGGCACCATCAAGCCCTACGGCTTTATCTGGAGCAGGACTCCTGACGGCACAGGTTGGGATGAAGCGGGCTATTGTATAGCGGATACCGGGCTAAGGGTATTGGCCGCTCGTTGTGCTCGAGATATGAAAAGCCCTCGAAACAAGTTCCACGAGGGCGTCATAGTAACAGGAGACCAGTTCATATCAGCTCGAGATAAGAAGGAATGGCTATTTAAGAAATTCAGGGCCAAGGCCGTTGATATGGGGGCGGCAGCAATTGCCCAGGTTTGCTACGCAAACCGGGTGCCATTTTGTATCGTAAGAATAATCACCGACAGCCCGGGGGTACATGCCCGCATCGATTTTGAGAAATCTATTCCAGCATATCAATCAGATATTGATATCCCCGAGTTTGTGAAAGGCATCCTCCAGGGGATGCAACACAGAAGGTAATCCGCGTTGGTTCAGGGGCTACTGGCTATGAGAAGAATTTTAAAAATATCGTGTGGGTTCGTGACCTTTCTCCTCATTTTTTCCGGCAGTGCCCGTGCGTTAGATAAATACTACCTGCTGCAAAAGGGCAACATTGCTAGAGATGAGGGCAGAATTGAAAAGGCCATAGGATATTATCAAGAATATATCGAGTCCCACCCAACTACACGGAATGCACACTCCACTCAATACCACAGAAGGATTCAATACTACATACGAAATCTGCTCATGGCCTATGCAAATCTATTTGATCTATACAGGGAGGATGGGAAACGAGAGGAGATTGATGCCTGGATCAATAAATTGAGGGATGCCTATTCAGGCAGCAGTTTTGGATCGAAGAATATGTATAGGCTTGCCTTAATCTACCTTGACAATAACCTCTTAGGGGATTCCGTAGGTCTTCTTGAACGGATAATCAAGGAACAGGAAGAGAATTATATCCCCTACAACAATAAGGTTACCTTGAGGGCCTGCTCCAAGCTTTTAAGGATATATCAGTCCAGGGGAGAATATGAAAAACTAACCAGGCTTATGGAGTCGCTGCACTCGGGATATCCGAACCCTGATTTTGATCTGAAGGATAGATATCGCCTCGCTGCATTGTATCTGAAATACGGCCAAGAGACCGCTGGAGAGGAGCTGCTAAAGCAAATAATTGATGAAGAGGGCCTTAATGCCGACACCTCCGATATAAATGCTTTGATAAGGGCGTATTCAAGATTACTGGACATCTACCGCAAGCGGAAGGATGAAGCCTCCATTGATGCATTGTTTGAACGGATATCTCAGAGATATGTTGTTGAGAATCTCTCCCCTCACAACAAGTATAGGCTTGCTGCTAGCTATCTGAAATGCGGAAAAAGGGAGCAAGGTTCACGGCTGCTTGTCGAGATAAAAGATCAGCACCCATATACCATCATTGGAAGAAAGGCCCTGTTTCTCTTAGGCAGACAATCCCAGAGCGACCAGGATTGGGATTCTGCAATAAAGTATTATTCCGAGTACATCGATCGGTATCCGGATCCGCCCTTTTTCTCCCTCAAGGCGTATTCACGATTGATAGATTCTTTCTGGTCGAGGGATGCGGAACTGGAACTAGTGCAGGATGAGATAAGAAAGCTCTCGGATATCGTGAACGGTATATCGGATTTTGAGACCCAGTTGAATCTTGCCAGGGACTTGAAGTGGAAGGGCATGGATGATCTCGCATCGGCTACCTTCAGTCTTGGGCTCTCCTCTGCCAGGAGATTTATTTCGGAACATGAAGGCACATACGGGGCATTAAGGGCCTACTGGATGATAGAAAAATATGCCTTTGCCTTAGGTAGATTCGATCTGGTTGTGGAGAGCGCAGCTCGTATTCTTGAGCTTGTTGATAAGTTTAAGGATATGCCCTTAAGAAAGGGGAGGAGAGAGAGGATAGAATATATACAATCCCAGACATATCTCTGGCTGGCGAAATTTTCCAGAACCAAAGGGGACTATCCGGAGGCGAAAAGGTTTCTTACCATGTTCATTGAAGGGTATCCGAACCATAAGGAGATTCATTATGCCAGGTATGAGTTGGGAAGGGTCTACGAGGATGAAAACCAAGTGGATGAAGCCATACTTATGTATAGAAGCGTTCAAGATAGTATGTGGAAAAAGAAGGCACAGGAGAGATTGCTGCGGATTCTAGACAGGGGCCTGGATTGAGAATACGCTTCATTTCGAAGATAGTAGTATTGTCAACCATTATAATAGTATTTGCCCTACAAAATGCGCATAGCTGGGAGTGTGAGGTAACGCTGGATGGGCCAAATGTAGTTAAAGTGGGCCAGACAATTACCTTGTCTGCTTCCGGCACCCCTGATGGTGGGTCCTATTCCTGGTCAGCTACCCCAAACCTTATACCGAGTGGTGCAACAGCACAATTAACAGGCTATAAGCCGGAATCCTCAGAATATATCTGGGTTACTGTGAAGTACACCAGCCCGAGCGGTAGAAAATGTTCGGCCGTAAAAGGGATATGGGTTTGTATCTGTTATGTGAAGATAACCGGTCCCACTGAAGTCAAGGTGGGTGACCCGCCGATCACCCTCACCGCCGAAGGCGATCCATCGGGCGGGTCGTATGAATGGTCGGATACGCCGGGTTTGGTCCCGAATGGTTCAGAAGCCCAGTTCACGGGTCAGAGCCCTGGCGATTTCACCATTGAGGTTACCTATAAAACACCTGAAGGGGAAACGTGTTATGATACACATGCTATTATAGTATTAGGGGAATGTTCTGTTTCCATATCAGGGCCATCAGTGGTTGGCGTAGGCAACTCCATTGAACTCAGTGCATCCGGCAGTCCTACAGGCGGCACCTTCATTTGGACACCAGAGTCGGGATTGGTTCCAGGCACCTCCTTTGCGACGTTTTTTGGGGAGGATCCAGGTGCTGTCATCATTGAAGTTGCCTATACTCCTCCAGACAGTGAGAAACCATGTTATGATACACATAATGTTACCGTCTTTGGTGTGGAGTCAATCACCGGTCCATCTTGCGTTAATTCAGGGACGATATTGACAAGGGAGGATTTCACCATCGTTACCGATCCAACCGGTTTTGACGATCAGGTGATAGTCAGTCCATTATCATTCAGCACCTTATCCCAATCTGAAGGGGTAACAGTAACGGCCTATAGTGGAACAGGAGCAGCCTCGGATGAGGCAACAACAACGATCATAGTCGTTAACAGCAATGTAAAGAATGAGAAAGCTATTTCCTTTGAGATCCCTAATTACGTAAAAAAACCACTGGAGCTGATAGGGCTCGGAGACAAAGCAGATATTTCCGTAAAAGAGAATTTTAAAGACTTTAAAGAATGCTGTGATTTTGGCATAGCCACATCAGTAGGTGGGAGTTTGAATGCCAATCTGTCTGTAGAGGCCGGTCCATTCACGATCATAGGGATTCCTATGCCGCCCAAGGCCAAAAAATGGGTTGCGGCAGACTTGCTAAATGTAGCTCTTTCAGGTGGCGGGAATGTTGGAATAGATGGAAGCTATGAATCATGCGGAGACCGCACAGGCTGGGCTGGAGGAGGCGATCTAACTGCCGAGGTTGAGTTGGGGGGTGAGGTCACAGCACAGGTTCCACAGGCCATCATACTCAAGGGGGAAATAAAAGGCTCAACAAGCATAACCGAAAAGCTTTCAACAGATTTAACAGACTTGAAGATCACAACAAACTGGGGAGGTCTGACGGGATTAGTTAGGGGTAAAATAAAAATTTTTCGAAAAGAGATTACTTTTGAGGTAAAAAAAACCTATTTTGAGCAGGATAATCTTTTACCGATAATGCTTCCACTTCCCAATCTAGATTAGAAAAATATCTGAAGGGTAACTCTCTATGAAAAAAATAAAAACAATGAATCGCATTTACTCTATCATATTTACAATGTGCT
>QMLW01000123.1 GCA_003646935.1 Deltaproteobacteria bacterium | reverse complement strand
CCGCTTTTCATGACCTGACCCGGGAGCGTATATCCGAGGATCTTCTCGAGAAGCTGGGCAGCCCGGATGATGCCCTCCAGATCGATACCGGTACTGATACCCATGTCCTCAAGCATATACACAACATCTTCAGTCGGCAGGTTCCCTGCTGCCTGAGGCACGTAGGGGCATCCCCCGATACCCCCCAGAGAGGTATCAAAGCTCGTAGCTCCAGCAAGTATCGCAGCAAAGAGGTTTGCCATCGCCGTGCCGCGATTGTTATGAAAATGGAGTACGTAGTCCGTGTCAGGAAACGCGCTCTGAAACTCACGAACCAACCTGTCAACGCGATGCGGGGTTCCCATGCCGGTGGTGTCTGCGAGTATTATGGTAGCTGCTCCCCTTTCAAGATACTCCTTAACTATCTTGAATACATCCTCCTCGGGCACATCCCCTTGGTAGGGGCAGCCGAATGATACGGCAATAGCCCCAATTACCGCCACATCGTTGTCTTTAGCCATCGTAAAGATGCTGTTGAGATCGTCGAGGGACTGCTTGATGCTCCTCCTGATGTTCTCCTGGTTATGAGCTTCTGTGGCAGAGATCACCACGACGAGCTTATCCACTCCTGAATTGACGGCGTTTTCCGCCCCCTTGAAATTCGGCACAAGGGCAGCATAGGTATTCCCATTACGGGGCACTCGGGCCATAAGTTCCGCGGCATCTCTAAGGTGAGGAACCGCTTTGGGGCTCACAAAAGAGGTCGCTTCTATCTCCCATACACCAGCTTGCAAAACGGCTTCTATGACCCGCAATTTCTGGTCTGTGGGAATAAAATCCCTCAGAGACTGGAACCCATCACGAGGAGCAACCTCGCGTATGTTCACACGCGATGGAACATTCATGATTGATTTCAGCTCCTTTCATTCAGGTTTTAAGAATTCTGCCGAATAGGAACGAGCGTGGTACTTCCTTTTTAAGCACACCTACCCCTTACTCTTTTCTTTTAATAAAGCGGTATGGTAGTCTTATAAAGATAACGATCCCCTCTGTAATACATATGAGTTACCTCTACAGGCAGGTCCTCTGTTGAATAATAGACATTCTCAACAAAAAAAAGCGGGTCGCCGAATCGCACCCGTAGAATAGAGGCCAAATCCATATCAGCAATAGTAGCTTCAACTTGTTGTTCGATCTTCGAGAGCTTGATATTGCAACGTTCCTGAAATACCTCGATAAAGCTTTGTTTCTCAAAGTCCTTGCTGGATAATTTTCCTAATAAACTCGGAGAGCCATAATTGATGTAATAAGAAATGGGCTTTCTGTTGAATTTCCGGACCCTTTTCATTCGCCAAATTTTCGCATCCTCACCAAGATCGAGAATACTTCGGATTCGTTCGGGGCAGTCTGTTACCACGATCTCCAGGACATCAACATCAAGGCCCAACTTAGCGTATGCCGAATCGAACCAGTCCTTGAAATTCCCTGATATCCTAATGGCAAGCCGTTTGTCCTCCTTGTAGATGACCCGGGTCCCGATCGCTCGCTTTCGAACAACCAATCCTTCCTGAACCAACAGGGCAAGAGCCTTGCGAATAGTGATATTGCTTACTCCGAATTCCTTTTCGAGGTCCTTTTCCGGGGGAATGATATCGCCAAATTTATACTCTTGAGCCTCGATTCGCCCTCTTATGGTCTCGGCAATTCTATAATAGTGTGCAGTAAGATCTTCTCTATCCATTGATTCGATTTAACTTCTTACCGTTCGAATAGTTTTCGGCTTTTTTATGAGGTGAGCTCGAATTATGGAGACTATTTCGATAATATTCCATTGCATGTGTAGATTTTATATATTAGTATACTAATAGTTTATGATATTTGTATACGAAAATTAATTTGTCAAGTTTTTTTTCAATTTTTGTCCAACTATTTTTTTTCAGGATGAGGATGGCATTTTGGCTAACCATATAGATGCAAATGACATATGATCGGGAATAATCTCTCTTGTAAATTTATCACCCCTAAACTACCACCAGCCTTAAGAGATGTCTAATCTAAGTCTATTATACCAAACCCCTTAAAACCTATCCTGGGTATCATTGACATCCCACTGCAAGGGTGATATATTTTAAAAGAAATAGGTGGCTTTTTTATCGGGGGAAATCAATGAAAGAAAAAAAATCATCAGATGAGACGTACAGGTATAAGGACTTCTTACATGATCTCGGCCAGTTCTATGAAAAGGATAAGGGTAAGCATGCCGTGGACTCCTCCACCAGAGGCCGTTCCGGGGAAGAGGCTGTTCTTAAAGTCGGGGGAAACGTACGTGAGATTAGGGAAAGGAAAGGCTTGAGCTTGCGGGATATATCCCAGAGAACCGGATTGGCGGTTGAACTCCTCTCTGAGATAGAAGAGGGAACGGTGGCGCCACCCTTGGGAACAATAATAAAACTGGCCAAGGCCTTAGAGATGAAGACCGGCTATTTCATCTCCGGGACCGAAGAGCTTCCCTACACAATCATGCGCAAGGATAACCGGAAGCTTATATCCCGATATAACGCTAAAGAAAGCGATAAATATGGGTATGAATTTTACTCTCTGGCCCCTTATAAAAAGAACAGGCATATGGAACCTTTCATTGTTACACTGGAGCCATCGGATATCGAAGAACTTACAGCCCATGACGGCCAGGAGTTCATCTATGTGCTCGAGGGAACCATGGAGGTGCGGTTAGCAGACGAGACCCATCTCCTTGAACCGGGCGATGCCATATACTACGACTCGACCGTTCCCCATCTCGTGAAATGCCACGGGAGCACCACAACGAAGATACTCGCGGTGCTACATGCCGAATGACACGGTGCCGCTTGCCCACGTTCACCTGATTACGAGAAACTATACAGGGTTTTAGAATGATCGCGTTTGACCTTCAATGTTCCAAAGGTCATAGCTTTGAGGGTTGGTTCAAGGATCTTGAATCATTTACCGAACAGCAATCCAAGGGAATGATCACATGCCCCATTTGTAAAGACAAGCAGATTACCAGGGTACTGTCCCCAGTCTCCATCAAGAGCAGGCAAGGTGAGGACAAACCACGACAAGAAGACAAGATCGATTACCAAAAACTCGCCCAAGGCATCATGGAGTATATACATGATCACTTCGAAGACGTGGGCACAGACTTCACAAAGGAGGCCCTGAAAATACACTACGGCGTCGCGGACAAGAGAAACATACGGGGAACCGCAACGGCAGGAGAGGAGGATGTGCTCAAGGAAGAGGGCATAAAGTTCTTTAAATTTCCCTTTACCAAGAAAAAAGATGGGGATGATTGATATAAGCGGGAAGAAGGTAGTGCTGAGAGAGGCGGTGGCCTCGGGGAGGATAATGCTCTCACCTGAAACAGTGAAATTGGTAAAGGCGAAGCGTATCAAGAAAGGGGATCCCCTGCTCGTTGCCGAAGTAGCGGCTATGAAAGCGGCAAAGCAGACCTATCTCCTCATTCCCCACTGCCATCAAATTCCCCTGAATACCGTTGATCTGGGCTTCTCCCTGGGAGATGATTACATTGAGGCAAGCTGCCTCGTGAAAGCCGAGGCAATGACCGGTGTGGAGATGGAGGCACTCGTGGGCGCCTCCATGGCCCTTACCACCATCTGGGATATGGTAAAGTACCTCGAAAAGGATAAGGACGGGCAATATCCGTTGACCAGTATCGGCGATATCAGGGTGATCAAGAAGACCAAGGCGCCCCTGCCCAAGGGCGGCGCGAACCCATAGACTCTCTGATAGTATTCCCCCCGGAGTAAGTCCCCAGGTTAAAAGAATATAAGGGTGACGAGCACAAAGGTGGGCACGAGGAATACCATCGAGTATTTCAGCATGTAGCCAAAGAAGCTGGGCATGGGCGTGCCTGCCTCCTCCGCAATAGATCTCACCATAAAATTCGGCGCATTCCCGATATAGGTATTCGCCCCGAAGAAGACCGCACCAGCAGAAATAGCCATCAGGTATATTGGGTTTTCAGCAATCAGCTTGGAAACCGCCATGTTTTCAGGTAAACCCGCATAAAACTTCCCCAGTGCGCTGCTGAAAAACGTCAGATAGGTAGGGGCATTATCCAGGAAGCTTGACAGTGTTCCGGTGATCCAGAAATAGTGAAATGGCTCCTTGACCGCGCCGATAATAAAGCCAAGCTCCCCCTTGGTTCCCGCAAGGAGCAGGAGAAGACACGGGGTCATAGTGACGAAAATCCCGGCAAATAGATAGGCCACCTCCTTGATGGGAAACCACGTAAACTCATTATCCTCCCGTATGTTCTTAGGGGTAACCACCAATGAGAGGATACCCATGGCGATGATAAAAAAGTCCCTCACCCATTCCTGAACGCTTCTGGTAATGCCAAGCGTGCGTACCTCACCCCAATCGACTACCCCACTGAATATGACGGAGCCTACAATCCCTGCGAGGAATATGAAATTATAGCTCCCGACCAGCCTGAGCGGTTCCTTTTCTTCCTTATCGATCTCCCTGGTGATCCCCTCCCTCCTGTAGTAAAAGGTATCCATGGCAAAGTAGAGCGCCAGCAGGATCAAGACGGCGAATACCATATGGGGAAGGATGTGAAAGGTCCAGAAAAAGGGAACGCCGTGGAGAAACCCAAGGAAAAGCGGTGGGTCACCCACCGGCGTGAGGGCCCCGCCGATGTTGGCGACCAGAAAGATGAAGAACACCACCATGAAAGCCCTCTCTTTCCGATGATTGTTTGCCTTTAAGAACGGCCTTATCAGCAACATGGCTGCTCCGGTGGTTCCCATCCATGACGCGAGAACGGTCCCTATGATAATCATTATGGTATTCACGACAGGCGTTCCCCTCAAGGTACCCCTCAGCAATATACCTCCCGAGACAGTGAAAAGGCCCCAGAGGAGTATGATGAAGGGTATGTAATCCGCGATCAAGATGTGGAGGAAGCTGTGAAGCGCTGCTCCCTTATAGGTAACCAACAGGGGCACGGCAATGACAGCGGCCCAAAAAGCCGAGACCTTGCCGAAATGGTGGTGCCAAAACTCCGGGGCAAACAGGGGAAAAAGGGCAATCGAAAGGAGTATTCCGATAAACGGTATGGTGCTGTAAAGGGATAGGATCTCGCCCAGGTTCATGGTTCCATGGGAGCCATGGTGGGCATTTTCCGCTGCAAAGGCCGGAAAACAGAGCACACAAAAAACCAGAACTAGGAGAGATAAGAATAAGGCCCTCTTCTTCATCTATCTGTCCTACTTGCGCTCAAACATTGCCACATCTGCCATGATCCATGTTGTGAGTTTCGCCTTCTCTAATTGTGCTGGTAGAAGAAAAGTATGCTTCGGCCTGTGATCTGCGTTAGCTTCGGAAAAAGCCGGTGGAAGTATAGGCAGGGGGATACCGTGAGTCAAGAAGAATTTACCGGGGGAGCCGAGGTGCAGTTTCTAGGGCGTGGCGCAGTCGCTGGTGTCCCCGGCAATCTTGGCAAGGGCGTGATCGAGGGCGGGAAGAATAACACCGAGGTTTTCCTCGGCGGCCTTAGGGCTTCCCGGTACATTAATAATCAGGCTGATCCCTCTTACCCCGGCCATGGCTCTGGAAAGCATAGCATGGGGGGTTTTAGTGAGCGACGAGGCCCTCATGGCCTCTGCCATGCCCGGTATCTGATACGATATCACCGCGCGCATGGCCTCAGGGGTGACGTCAGTGGGGCTCACACCGGTCCCTCCTGTGGTTACCACCAACCTGAGCCCGTCCTTGTCAACCCATTCTATCAGCCGTTCGGCAATCTCCTCACGGTTATCCGGCACCACGTCCTGTCTCACCACCCTGTACCCGGCATCGGTCAATATCCCAACGAGCAAGGGGCCAGCCAAGTCCTTCCGCTGACCCCTAGACCCCTTATCGCTTATGGTAAGTACTCCTGCCTTTATCATCCTGAATCAGTGGCTACCTCCCTTCCTGCTTCGAGGCAGCTATGACCTTTTCGGCCAACTGTGCAGGAACCTCCTCGTAGTGGGAGGGCTGCATCTGGAAGCTGCCCCTTCCGCCGGTCATAGAGGTGAGATCAAAGGAATATCGCAACACCTCGGCCAAGGGCACCTCAGCCCTGATGACCTGATTCTTGCCCTTATGGTCCATACCCAGGACCTTCCCCCTCCTGCCATTGAGATCGCCTATGACATCCCCCATCGCTTCCTCGGGCACGGTTATCTCAATGCTCATGATCGGCTCCAGGATAATCGGTGTTGCCTCCTGGACGGCCTTCTTAAAGCACATGGAAGCCGCTATCTTAAAGGCCATTTCAGAGGAATCAACCTCATGGG
>QMLW01000122.1 GCA_003646935.1 Deltaproteobacteria bacterium | reverse complement strand
TAAAGGGTGCCACCCGAGCGCATCGATGTGAAAGGACGAGGCGGTAGGTGAAAGCCATTCGTCGGTGAAATGATCGTAGACCATGTACTCCCACAGATCCAGCCCGCTGAGCCCAATGCGGGGGGGTAGTGGTGAGCCCTACCTGTGCCAGCACCCCGGCCTTGCGCACGGTATTGGCACGGTGGTTCTCCGCCGTCTTTCTGCTGCTGTAGTGGAGGATCCGGTGGTCATCGGCGAGCATCACGGTGATGGTGTCTCTCATGACGTTACTGCGTATCTATTGAAACGATGAGCTTGGTACCCTTTCCCGGAGCTGAGAACACCTCCAGGACGGCTCCGATGAGGGCCAATCGTTCCCTCATGCTTATAAGACCGAGAGCTCTCCTGTTGGGTGAAGGGGCAAACACATCATCCACGACAAAACCTATGCCGTTGTCCTCTATGATGGCCTCTATGGTATTGTCCCTGGAGATGAGGCGCACGTATACCTCCGTTGCCCTGCTGTGCTTCAAGATATTATGGAGCCCCTCTTGGAACATCCTATAGATGGTTATATTGGTCATGGGCTGAAGTGGTCTCTCGATTGGGTCAATATCCCATTTCATTCGGATCTCCGAGTAGGATTTAAAATCCTGGCAGAGTTCCTCGATGGCGGAGGTGAGCCCTAGGTCTTCAATGACCGGTGGATGAAGCGCATGCGAGAGCCCCCTGATTTCCCTGATCGTTTTATTCACGAGTGAGGAGAGCTCGTTTATTTGATCCTTAATGCCGAGGAGCTTTTTTGGTACCTTCTTATTCATCCTGAAGATACCCATCTTGAGCGTAACCAAAAGTTGTCCTATGTTGTCGTGAATCTCCCTGGATAATGACTCCCTCTCCTTTTCCTGTATGTTGATGATCTGTCTGGATAGATACTTTATCTGCTCCTCGGCCTTTTTCGACTCGGTGATATCCTGAAGGGTTTCTACGGCACCGATCAGCCTTCCCTGTACATCCTTCATGGGCGCCGCAGTAAAGAAGAGCCATTTCTCCATCCGGGAAAGATAATCTATGGCCTCATATGCTCCCTCGATTATATCAGAGGGCTTACATTTTCCCGGATACCAATTCGCAATATCAGCTACCCGCTCATCTATCAGCAGATCGGCCATGCATGGCCTCCGCTCATCATAGAAGGCCTTCCAATGTTGATCGCTTCCAACTATCTCCTCCGCCCTTATCCCGCTGTACTCCTCCAGGGCCCTGTTCCAGTAAGTAATCCTATGATCGCTATCAAGAACGAAGGTGGGAATAGGCGAACCCTGTAGTATATTTTTTAGCTTTTCCTCGCTCTTTCTCAGGGAATCCTCTGCCCGTTCACGTTGCTCCTCCAGCTCCAAGCCATGGAGGGCGAGGGCAATGTCGTTGGCAACCTCCCTGAATAGGTTTTGTTCCTCCTCATCGCTAACGAACGCCCTAGGGATTGAAGCGGACAGCAGCCCGTAGACCGTGTCTCCATACTCGAGCCGTGCGGCAATAGCCCCTCCATCCTTGTGCAGGGCTGAAAGGGGACAATCCGTGCAGGAGGATGCGGGATCCTCTATTACCACCACCTCCCCCTCCGTCAAAACCCTCTGAACGCATTCAGGTAACTCGCCCTTTTTCAGCAATTCCTCCATCGGTTGGAAATCCTCGCCTAGCCCTGCCTCAGCAGCAGCCGTAATTCCTCCAGAGTCATCGATCAGCCCAATCCATGCATTGTGATAGCCCCGGTTCTCAATGAGGTTGTTGCACGCTCCCTTCAGGAGCCTACCATGCTCCCGCTCCTTGGTGATGATCTGGTTTACATTCCTTATTGCACGAAGCACGAGGTTAAGGTGCTCGATCTTCTCCTCCGCCTTCTTCCGTTCTACGATCTCCCTGGCCAGGGAGTCACGAGACACGGTGGTCCTGTGTAAATCCTCGGTCATCGTATTGAATGCGTGCACGAGCTCGCCTATTTCATCTCGTGGACGGTAGTCAATGGTAATGGGTTCCAGATTTCCCTGTGAGATTCTCGCCGCAGATCTGGACACCTCGGTAATCGGCCGTGAAAACCGCCTGGAGATGAACAGGGCGAAGATCGCCACCAACAGCGCGATAATCACTGCCAAGGCAATCATGGTGCTTCGTATTTCATAGGCCGCCTTAAAGGCCTCTGAAACGGATTGGGTGACGATAATGCCCCAGCCCCAGCCGTCAAAACCGCCATCGCCCTCTAACGCGTACCTGGCGCTGATGACATCCTCACCCCTGTCATTGGTATACTCCGAGATCCCTGTTCTACCCGCGAGCAAATCCTTGACTACCGGGTAGGCAAGGAGGCGGTGAGCCGTGAGAAATTCGCTTTTATCCGGTCCCGCTATTATCTCTCCCCGTCGGTTAAGTAAATACGCGTGGTTATCGCCGAGGGATCTCTCATCCAGCACCCGTACCCTCTCGATAATGTGATCCATATTTACCCTGGTAGCCAAAATGCCGACGACCTCTTTCTTATCCCTATCGGTGATGGGTGTATTGAATCCGATCACCATATCCCACCCTGCCGTTTCCGAACGATAGGCATCCAGGGCTACCACCTCGCCGTGCGTAGTTTGCCGTGTTCTCTGAAACCATATGGTATCCGCTCTTGATTCCCCTACGAGCTCTCTCCGCGTACACGCTATGATGGCTCCATTTGGATCAAGCACGGAAATTGCCTTGTAATAAGGGTATGCCGCGTCAACCTCTTCGATATAGGCCTGCATTGCCTCCCTGTTATTGCCCTTAAGCACCTCTGCCTGGGAGAGGATCTTGATGTCCTGATATCGGGAGCTCACGTAATAGGATATCTTCCTTCCACAATCCCTGGCGAGATCGCTCAAGTGGGCCTTCGTGTTCTCTTCAAGCTGATTCCTTGAGATGGTGAAGGCGATGCTCCCGCCCATTATGACGGGCACAAGGGACAGCATGAGGAAGTAGAGAAGCAGCTTTCTTCCGATGCCGAATGTAACCCTGGGTTCTTTATCCATGTTCTCGTTCGCCTTTTCAGGGAAATGGGATTGCCCTATCAAGAGCCCCTATAAACCGACCCCTGCGATAGAAGCCTTGCATGTGGGACAGTGCCCATCCTCAATGGTACTCTTGAGTATGGAATACCCCCACCGCTCGATCAATAGGCCTCCACACCTATAGCAGTACGTGTTCTCGTTTCCCCTTCCGGGCACGTTTCCCTCATATACGTAATGGAGTTCGGCCTGCATTCCTCTGTCTCTGGCCATGTGTAACGTCTCTACTGGCGTGCGCGGAAGTTGGGTCAATTGATACGTGGGATAGAATTGTGAGATATGCCAGGGGATATCGCTATCCACCCCGTTGATGAATTCGGCTATCTGCTCCAACTCGCTCGCGCTATCATTGAGCGTTGGGATAACGAGCGTGGTTACCTCGACCCATATGCCGAGCTCTTTGGCGAGCTTGATGGTCCCCAACACCGGCTCGAGACGAGCGCCGCATATCTTTTTGTAGAATGTATCGGTAAAGGCCTTGAGGTCGATATTAATGCCATCAAGATAGGGGGAGATCTCCTTGAGGGCCTCAGGGGTCATGTATCCATTGCTCACGAACACATTCTTGATCCCCTTTGTATGGGCGAGGGCAGCCGTATCAAAGGAAAGCTCGAAGAAAATGGTGGGCTCCGTATAGGTGTAAGCGATGGATGTACACCCCGAGCGTTCAGCATCTCTTACTATATCCTCAGGGCTGATGGTATCGCCCGCGATATATCCCTTTCTCCCCTGCGTAAACTGCGATATGTCGGCATTTTGACAGTGCTTGCAGGTGAAATTGCACCCCACAGTGGCAACGGAGTACGCCCTTGAACCCGGGTAAAAGTGAAAGAGGGGCTTTTTCTCAATGGGATCGACATTGGCGGCGATAATCTTATCGTAGACAAGGCTAAAAAGGGTTCCACCGACATTCTGCCGTACCCCGCAGATACCGTAGCTCCCCTCTCGTATAGTACACCGGTGGCTGCAGAGATTACACTGGACCTTGGTGTCATCGAGCTTTTCATACAGCATGGCTTCTTTCATGGTCCCGCCTTTCAGAGAATGGCTTGCAGAATGTCCCTCTTACGGGATCATCCCCCCATAGTGGTATTATAACTATAAAAAATTACTGCTAAAACAACTCGCTGTCAAGAAATGCTTTGCCGTTATACCTCAACTGATCACAGTGGATTCAAAGTCAGATGTTAAGCAGTTTTCCTTGTTGACGTAGCTATCCCAAGTTGCTACATCAATATCGATCGAGGGAAGGGCACACGATGTTCGACTTTTTGGTCTACTTGACATTCCGGTCATTCCTTATGATGGTCTACCTCCTGCCCTTCAGGCTTATTTCCCCCCTCGGGAGGCTGGCAGGCAGGGCATACTACCATATGGATAGACGTCGGCGAAGGATCATCAACGCCAACATCTGTGTGGTGTTCGGAAGGGCTTTGGATAAAGAGGGGAGAAAGGCCCTGGCAAGGGAGAGCTGCGAGTACCTGGCCACCCATATCCTAGAGCTCTTAAAGCTCCATAAGGTTGCGAATCCAGAGAATTATCGAGAGTTCATAGAGATTACGGGGTTGTCCCATCTCATGAAATCCGTACAAAGGGGCAGGGGCACATTAGTGGTGTCGGGGCATTTCGGAAATTTTATTCTTATCAGGTATCTATGCTACCTGAATATCCCTCCACGGGGTGCGATCATACGGGAGCTGGACAACCCCTACCTCGAGCGATTCTTCAGATCCATTGTGAAGGCCCATAATGCGATCACCATAAGGCCCGATGGGGCAATAAAGAGGATGCTTGCGTTGCTTCCCTTAAATACAGTGCTCGCAACCCTCGCCGACCAGAAAGCGGGTGGCAACCCGATAGTTGGCAGGCACGGAATTGTGGTGGATTTCTTCGACATTCCCTCGCAAACCCATGTAACCGCACCGCTGCTCGCCCGGCGCACTGGGGCCGGCATCGTACCGGTATTCGTGGTAAGGAGAGGCACCGGCAGGTATCGAATGGAGATAAATGAGCCCCTCGAGCTTGCCCATACCTCGAACGAGGCACACGATCTGAAGATAAACACCCGGAAACTGAATAGGATATTCGAGGGCTACATCAGGCGGTTTCCTCACCATTGGTTTTGGGTACACAGGAGGTGGAAGGATATTCCCGGACTTGAGGATCTCTACCGCACAAACAATCCCCTTGACTTGGTGGAGAACTTCAAACGGGGGCTGGGCAAGGCTTAGCCAAACATAGTTTAAACGTGCTTCAACTTTGTATTAACTTTGATCATTTTTTCCATGTCTCAAGCAATGAGAATGTTCATGATTAAAAGGCGTAAAGTCCAAGGCGCAGGGAAAAAAAGAATAAACCTTGATCTTTATGCCTTATGCCGACTGTGTTGTCTGACCCATGCAGGAGAACAATCAGCAAGTAAAAAGCCAACTTTTTAATTGAGCACTACAGTGGATATAAGAACTCTACAGGCACGAATAAGGCATCTGCTCACGGAAAGGCACGCTATCCTCCTCGTACATAACTATCAAAGGCCGGAAATACAGGATATTGCCGATCTCACGGGAGACTCCCTCGGGCTGTCCATTGAGGCATCCAACACCGATGCCGAGGTAATTGTCTTCTCTGGGGTTCATTTTATGGCTGAGACGGCCTCTATCCTTTGCCCTGATAAGGTGGTACTGCTCCCCGTGCTATCAGCCGGGTGTCCCATGGCCGATATGATAACCGCTGAATCATTACACGAAAAAAAGGCTGAGTTGCCCGATGTACCAGTGGTGAGCTATGTCAACTCTCCCGCATCAGTCAAGGCAGAAAGTGATATCTGCTGCACATCTGCCAATGCCGTCCAGGTGGTGAACTCCCTGATAGAGCATGATACCATCCTCATGACCCCGGATAAGAACCTCGCACTCTATACCCAGAGATATACCGATAAGCGGATCATCTACTGGGAGGGGTTCTGCCCCTACCACGATACTTTGACGGCCGATCAGGCGAGAAAGGTCAAGGAGGGCCACCCCCAGGCCCAGTTCTTGGCCCATCCCGAGTGTAGGCCAGAGGTAATAGACCTGGCAGATGAGGTCAAGAGCACCTCGGGAATGCTCGAGTATGTGAGAACCTCCCGCAACAGGGAATTTATCATCGGGACGGAAATAGGGATCATTCATACCCTGAAGGTTCAGAATCCCCATAAGACCTTTTTCCCCGCTGATGAGTCTATGGTCTGTGTCGATATGAAGAAGATAGGTTTAACCGATATAG
>QMLW01000121.1 GCA_003646935.1 Deltaproteobacteria bacterium | reverse complement strand
TCTCATCGATCCCTATTCCGGGATCTTGTCCACCGCGAGGTACTTAGCCAGAAGGTCATCCTCGGTAAACAGGATATAGTCCTCTCCCTCGACCTGCACCTCGGTGCCGCCGAACTCCTTGTAGATGACCCGATCGCCCACGGCCACCTCATCGGTTGCATCCTTTGCCACGGCAATGACATCGCCCTCCCGAAGCTTCTCCTTTGCCGTATCAGGGATGTAGATGCCGCCGGGGGTCTTGTCCCCTCCCTCACGAGGTTTCACTAAGACACGTCCGTGCATGGGTTGTAGTTTCATGTACCTACCTCCTTTCTAGGTTGCGAGGATCCTATCGATCTTGGCCTGGTCAAAGCCCACGATGAGCTGCCCGTCGATGTCGATCTGGGGTACCGCCATCTGACCGCTCCGCCTGACCAGCCGCTGGGCCGCCTGGGGGTCACGAGCAATGTCTACCTCCCGAAACCGCACCCCCTGGCGCCGCAGGTACGCCTTGGCCGTTCCGCAGGCGGGGCAGCCCGGGCCGCTGTAGACGATCACCCGGCGGGGCACCGCTCCCTTCGCCGTTTTATAGACCGAGGGACGGGCCCCAGAGAACATGCGGGCATAAAACCCCGCGCTCTCAACGCCCTCGAAGCGCTGGACCACCTTGCCGTCTCGAAGGGCCACGGTGGTGGGAACCGTTTCAACGCCGAAGGACTTGTGGGCTCCCTTGACCCGCTCCACATCAATACCATAAACTGGTACCTGTTTATCTTCCTTGCTGAATTGTTCAAGCTCATCCAGGGCACGCTTTGAAGCAGAGGAAAAATCCGCGTAAAAGAGCAGGATCAAAAACTCCTTGTGCTTCTCTTGTATCTCCTCGAGGTGCTCGCGGCCTTCAATCCATTCGATCATGGTTGCTCCTTTCTCATTCAATATCATTTCTTTGTGCATTTTTTTGATGGTTTTTTATAGTACTATCACCACGTGCATATCTAATCGAGCGCAATAACCCTTTTGATTGTCATACAGCTTATCAATCCATATGTCTGACAGTGGATTCTCTCTCCTAAGAAGACAATGGAATATGTGAGAGCTTTACACTTTTAATCAGGTCATAATACCAGTTGATTTACCCATATCCAGCTCATTGGACCGTTTTGAGCGTATCTTCGGTTTGATGACCTCTTGTAAAAAACGCAGTGCCTCTTCGGCATCGCTGTCCATGAGTATCGCCTCGATCCTCATGGCCTCCTCATGAGAAAACTCAAGTACCACATTTGCCATTGCGCAGTTCTCCTCTCCCCTGGCCATGCCTTGCTTAAGACACAAAATGGCCAGGCTAGACTGTATAGGGTGCCTACCGTGTCATTGGTGCCCCACATTTAGGACACTGAATCTTGTAGCAGGGGGAACCTGCCTGATGGGTAGTCCTGTAGCCGCAATTGGGGCAGACGCACTCTCCACCCACACCAGCTCCACTGCCGCCCATCCTGCCACGGCCGCCGCCTCGTCCAAGGCCCCTGCCTGTTCCGGGGCCTTGCCCTCGTGGACCTGTACCGTCTCCTCTTGGCATTTAAATCGCCTCCTTTCGCATTTTCTCACTGACTAAGCCGTTCTTGCCTTGTTTGAAGCAATTAGCCTTTTTTACTATGATAATCCCTCTCACCGGCATATACGGGCACCTTCAGCCAATTCTCCGGAGGCACAAAGGGACACACATAGTTCGAACTATAGGCACACCATGGATTATATGCCATATTCAGGTCAAGGATCCATTTCCCTTCAGGCGTTCGATCTCTCTGATAATCAAGATCCAGGTAGCGCCCCGCTCCATAGGTCTCCTTGCCGCTGGTAGCATCCTTAAACGGTATGAACAATCGCTCCTCATAGGGGTCGCTCTTATATGCCTGAAGCGTGCACTCCGCATCAGCTATTTGAAAACGAAATTCTCCCCATCGTATCATGTCTCGCATAGTTCCACCGGTATCCTCGATCTGGATCACCTGCTTATCGCTGTGCTGATGGAGGTCAAGCTCGAATCGACTGCTTGGGTCCGGGGGATAGTAGTCAAGTCCTTGAAAACTGCTCCGCTCCTCAAAGGGAATCGGTGACTGAGGATGCACCTTGAAGAATCTGTCCTTCTGTTCGCGTTCTTGCCGGTACTGTTCTATCAATTCAGAGGCTTCCATCATGATTTCATCCCCATAACAGGCTCCCCCTCTCTAGGTTCATGGAGCCGAAAGCTTAAAATAAAACCATATAATACACTTACAATCGTGACCATAAAAAGAAAGCCGTAGGATATGTGCTGAACTAATATCCCGCCGATCAGGGGGAATATCATTACGGGAAACCGTAGGGTACCCCTCAGGCTTATATACGTGGGCCGATCCTTCGGCGGAGAGATATCAAGCAGAAAGTTTGTATTTCCAATCATTTGACCCGTCATAGAAAACCCGATCAATACGAACAGGGGGATAAATAAAGCTGATAAATGGGCAGGTGTGATGAGGGCAATCAATGGAGCCATCAAACCCAAACATATACTTGTTTGAATAACCTTTTTGTTCCCGACAAAATCGGAGAGATAACCCCACAGGAGATTGGATATGACACTGCCTAACATCTGCGCTGAGATAAATATACCTACCATTCCCAAGGTTATACCCAAGACATCCCTGGCATACACCACATAGAAAGGTAACGCCAAGGTCATAGCACCACCAAATATTTGGACTAATAGAAACATCTTATAGTTATCATCGTATCTCAGTATATGAAATGCCTTCTTAAGAAATTCTTCAAACGGCAATTGCCCGGTATATACTTCACCCGTTGGCTCCTTTACGGAACCCAAGGCAAGATAAGAGATACCGATAAAGATAAACGAAAATAAAAAAAGAACTGCATAGTTGGTAGGGAAGGCAATCTCCCTGTGACTCAGTATGTATCTGACAACCAATCCCGATCCTATAGCAAGAATCCCACCAAGTAGTTGGAGATACCCAAAAAACCTTCCTCTTATATGCGCGGGTATAGCCTTTGCCCATATATCATAGAACGGCACTACTGCTATCCCGCCCATAAACGTGAACAAAGTGAGGAGAAACAGGAGCGCTACAATGATGCCCAATGGGTGCGACAAACCAAACCAATAGGTAATTAATGCAAGAAGGCCCCAGCATATCGCCCGAACACTGATCGCCGCCCGCAATAAAGGCCTCTTGGAAACCCTGCTCTCCAACTTGCTGGCTACAAACAATTGAGGCAAGAGACTTCCGATACCGCCAAACGTGCTCATTACAGCGGCCGATAGTCCTATGAGGGTTTTCGAATCGGTAAAACTACCCAAAAATACGGGCAGCACCGTGCTGGGATCACTAAAGGCCAACCCGCCGTTAAAAAAGGCCCCGTAGACCATGCCCATTAGAAAATTCCATCTCAGCCTGTTCTGTGATTCCAAAGGCGATCCATGGTATCCTATTAAAGGATCACCTATTCCGATTTCATGATGTTTTTCCATTACCATCCAGAACTAATGCCCTTACGCTTGGGAAGCCACATGTGGTCAATCCCGATAGGATAAATCACAGTGTCTTCTAGACATGAAGAGTTCTTTTATGTTCTTCTGTTATGATTTCTAAGCAATTCAAGCTCTTCTATTGTCTTCTCCGCAACCATCCGTTCCTTGTTAAAATGCTTTATCATGCGGTTAAGACATTTCTGCCGCTCCTCAGCATCGCCGAGATATCGTTCGCAGGCCTCCATAAAAGACATTGTCTCTGCTACATTCGCTTTCACTTCATCGGGCACCTTTTCGCTATCATGTCGTACTGCTTGCTGATCACAAACATCGTGGCACTTGCCGCAGTGGATGCAATCACTCATGTGGATTTTCGCTATCTCATCTTCCATCACTATGGCATCTACGGGGCATTCTTCAACGCATATCCCACAGCCAATACACATATCCTCTGCCACCCACGGCATGTCTATCCCTCCTTTACAGGGAAGTGATTGGTTATCCTAGCCCATTTTCCTGCATAGCAGCTCCCTATTTCCACGGTGGTAACCGCAGCTCTTCACGGTGCACGAGAGCCACCGATGGATTCAGCTCATAGATCGGCGATCCTTCCCTGATCACCTCCGGAATAGAGCTCAACCTCGGGCTTATAATACCTGCTCCCTTTAGCTCGGCTATGAGGCCATCTACTCTATTGCCGAGACCGAGCTGAAGGCAGATCATCCGTATTTGATTGCCGGTAATGGTATGATTAACAGCCTCTCCGGCAATGCCCCTCACCAGTGCAGGAATCTTTTCCCAGTCTGGATCCCCCAATTCATTAAAGAGCTTACCTACCGCCTTTTCAAGATCCCATCTTCCTTCATGAAGACCGTCTTGTACAAAATATCTTACTATATGGGGGATCTCATATACCTCTCCGTCTTTCAGCAATAACAACCGATCCTCCCAGCTTGCGCTCTTTGCCGTACTCGTTGGCAGAAGGAATCTCCATTGGTCAGCCAGAAGAAGAACGTCCTCTGGATCATCCTTGATAATCTCCTTTATCTCCTGATAAGAGACGGTACCCCTTACAGCGGCAAACGCAAGTACCTGAGATAGTTTGCCGGTGATCGGGCCGCGACCAACAATCCCACTCATAGCCCTTTCTAGATCCTCAGTCCCTTTCTTTTGCTGTGCTTCCATCGGCTGCCTTCTGATACATCCGCTCTAATTCCCTCTTCTTCTCGCTTATACTCGTCTCTAGCTCATCAATGGCGAGTAACTGTTCCGGTCGCACGGAATGCGCGGGAAGCGAGGCTTCTCGCTCTCTCAATTGTGCCTTGAGTGTCTCTATCTCTTTTTCTAACGCTTCTTCCCTGCCCATAGCGAAATGCCTTCCCCCTCGGGCCCTTCTAGATTGGGCTCAATATGTTTGTATGCTTTTTTCCCTATCAGCGTGGACATTCCCATGTATCTATTTCCCCTTACCCGAAAAAACGGCCAAAGATACAGCTCACGAAAGGGCAGCCGCCTGCTCTGAGAGCAGGGATTTGATTCGATCCAGGGTAATCGGATAGGGCTGAATGGGGATCCCCATCCAGTCGGAATACTCCAGAAGATCCTCCGGCTGCTCCGCCATGTATCGATCCATATACCCTATCCCATCCAGGACAATTGCGCCACCGGTGTGCCTGGGAAAGTTCTCGTTTGCCAGCCCCTTATCCCAACCATTGAACACGTCATGTCGAAACTTGATCCAGCCCGGCGTCATCCACCAGACCTTCTCGCCTCCGGCCATTTCCTGGGCAATGCTCTTGCGCTCTCCTTCACTTGCCAGCATGTCCATGCAGTGTGTGGCCTGAATCCTCACGACCTCAGGCCCTAATTCCTCAATGATGCTCTTCATGGTCCGCGTTGGTTCATCGCCGTTTACGTAACAGAACTTGCCCCCATAGACCACAATGACCTTGGATGCTTTCTCTTTGGCCCTCTCTACCCGCTTGACGAGCTGCCGTTCCAGCTCTTTTGGTCTCTCGTGGAGCCCCGGGGTAGTAAATAGGATCTGTCGGGCGTCCAGAAACCCGGCCTCCTTTAAGTGGTTTAGCTCCAGAGTTAAGGTGCCGCAGGAGACAATGGCAATATCGGAAAAAGATGTATGTGTCATTCCTCAACCTCCTAAAAAATGATTATCCCATACCTAGTGAGATCAAAGCATCGGCAGGCATACAATTACCTTCCATGGTTCTCAGTAATCCACCGATGGAAAGAGCCGTTTGTCTGTATGGGGCAGAAACATGGCGGCCACGTATTCATCCATAAAGGGCTGATAGGTGGAGAGCTCAATATTGGTCATATTCTTTGCGATCTGTGCAGCACGTTCTAAACTATGCGTAGATAACAGGCACATGCGGGCACCCATGAGTGAGCTGTTTCCGATAAACCGCACCCTTCCGGGATCGATGTCCGGTAGAAGCCCGATTCCGATAGCCTTGGGGATGTCCAGGTAGCTGCCGAAACCGCCTGCCACAAAGAGTGTATCTATATCCTCAAACCTCAAGCTCACATAGTCCATAAGGGACTTGATTGCCGCAAATACCGCCCCTTTCGAGCGAATGAGGTTGTTGATATCCGATTGGGTAATGGCAATATCTCTGCCCGTCTCGGTTTGGTCAGCGGGGGCGATAACGAACTGCAGTTCATCGTCCTTTTCCACCACTCTCCCTTGATCGGCGGCGGGGACGAACTTCGCCTCCGCGTCGATGATATGGTTTCTGACGAGCTCGTAGAGACAGTCAATGAGGCCGGAGCCGCAAATCCCTCTCGGTTTCCCACGACCGATAGTCTCGTAGTGGAGCTCGCCATCCCCTAAGG
>QMLW01000120.1 GCA_003646935.1 Deltaproteobacteria bacterium | reverse complement strand
CTCTATGATAAAGATAGTGCGCCACAGCAAGCGCAGACGTTACCCTTGAGTGGTCATAGAGTGATACATCGGGAATCACATCGCCTGCTCTTGCAGCGGGTATGGACGAAGTGTAAACCATCATCAAACTATCAAAGTGTTCAAACCAGAGCTCAAGACATTCTTCCCTGTGCTTGAGGATTTGCAGTCTATCCTTGAAATTAGAAAATAATTCCCTGTATTGGGCTGCGGCCTCATCACTTGTTTTAGGTGTAATGTCATTTTTTATCCTTGGAAAAATAGTTTCGGGAGAAATCTCCCGCAGCGGATAGGCGTAGATAAATGTATCCATGCTAGTTGATGCATCATTTTGGCCGAGCATGATCTGTTCAATTAAGGGCAAAAGTCGTGTCTTCTTATAGTCTTTCCATGCAACTTGACGATTGTATTCCTTATCGAAGGTATCCCTCTCCCAGCCGCTACTCAACCTATCAGCTATAGCGATCAACCACTGCATAGGAGTTTCAGGCAGGTGATGACCTGCGGCAAGGTTGATGAAACTGTCTCCTTCTCCCCAACCCGGGCTATTAAACTCTTTTGGAAGTCGATCCTTCATTTGCTCTATAAAAGCAGCCGTGTAAACAGCATGATGATGAGAATGGCGGCCATTGTAAAAGGGTAGATAAAGGCCAGCATGATTATTTATGTACTCCTCGGTGACACCCAGAGTGTCTTTATCCGCAAACTTCCCGATATCGTGCATGAAAGCAGCTATTGCTATCTTTAAGGTCGTGGCATCCATGCTATTCTCCTTATTTCATTACCCCATAGTATGAGATTGAAGTGGTTTTAAAAAAAAGTACTGCAATGTTGCCGCATAAAACTCCAATCTTCTCAGATTCTGGTTCGCCTGCTCATCCGTGACATCCATTAAAAAACCGAGCCAATGAAAAACACAGGGATAATGTTACCTGTTTTTGGAAGTAGCAGTCCCTTTTTCTCAAAGCAGGCTCCTGGTTACGCCTCAGGCATTCCACATGGCCTGCCTTCTCTAAAAAGCATCAGGGCAAGATTCTTTTTCTTCTCAGTATTTTCCCGCATCATGTAAAAGTGCTCCTAAAATTACGCCTTCTCTTTCGGTCATTTCTCCTCTCTCTTCCACTCAAAGAATACCTTTCTCAATCTTTGTTTGAAGGTAACATCAAACAGGTCAAAGACATCTTTTCTGCCTAAGAGCATTGGAACTCGCTCTAATTGAGCCCAGGCAATCGTAGAATAAAATTTATGTTTCCCTATTCTCATTGTAAGTGGAAAATATTAAGGTATCCCCGGATGGAACTTTCCAGAGTACTATCTCATGATCAGGATATTCCTTCTGTGCCTTTTTATATAGTTCTTCTGGATCATCTCCAGCAAAAAAAAGATTCTCTTTAATGATAGCAATGTACTTGCCCTCATATTCACTGAGGTCAGCTTCAAGAAACCATTCATAGGTTTTATCCATTAAATTTACCTCCCCTTATATAAACTTCCCAATATCATGCAAAAGTGCGCCTAAAATCAGGGATTGGTATTCTTTTTGATCCATAGTATCCTCAGATTATAGAATTATAGTAAAAGGTATAAATAATTGACTCTTTGCTGTCATCGCCAGGAGATTGCTTCGCTTTGCTCGCAATGACATCTATTTAATGTTATTTAATGCTTAAACTATGTGCTCAGCTTTCTTTAGCTATCTTTTGGGATAGCCTAAGGGATTTACGATCATTCTACTCAAACAAAATATTTTTTCAAGGACAGCAACCTTGCAGTCACATTTCACAATGAGAATAGATACATCCAGAAAAAACTCCATCCTTCATGCAACTGAAGGAGTGGGGTTTAAAGTTTAATGAATGTTAAGGCGAGTGCACCAGGCCAGCATTGCTCGGGAGGCAGAATGAGGATGCGGGTGCATTTGCAATTTATTTTGATTTTGCCACTCATTGTCTCTGCTTTAAAATCTCACGCATTGATAATGGGAATTTTGTATTTTTTCAGACGGGGATCACGGGTTACAAGGGTCAATCGTTCTAATTTTGCCTGGGCCACAAGCATTCTGTCAAAGGGGTCCCGATGATATGACGGCAGGTCACCGACCGCATAGGCGTGATTCACGGTAATATCAAGCAGCTCGAAGCCCTGTTGATCTAAAACCTTAAGAAAATTCGCAGGGATTTCCAGCTTACCTAATGCGTGCTTAATCCGAATTTCCCAGATAACGGCTGCACTTACAAAAGCTAAATTTTTACCGTCCGCAATTACAGATTTTGCTCGCTGGGAAAGACTTGGGTGATCGTCAAGCCACCATAAAAGAACATGTGTATCGAGTAATAGATTCATAGCTCAGTCATCCCGAAAGCTTCAGCGATATCTGCGGGTAATTCATCAAAATCATCAGAAATTTTTATTTTCCCCTGTAAAGCGCCAGGATGGCGCTGTTTATCGCTTTGTTCATACCGCACCAGCCTTGCCACCGGTTTACCCGCTTTTCCAATAATCACTTCTTGCCCGGACATGACCTTTTCAATAAGCGCTGAAAGTTGAGCCTTTGCCTCTGTGATATTTGTTATCAACATATCTGATACCTCCTCATAATAGTCTGGCCAGACCAGACCAGAAAGTCAAGAGATTTTTTATAGTAACCATTAATGTAACAATAATAAATCAATACACTATCTCGATCTTACCCTTATCCATCCTTATGCCGTATCTGGTGTTGGGTCGTTTCCCTATGGAGCTGATCTCCAGGTCTTTCAGGGAATAAGGACCATACCTTCTAAGGAGATCGCTCTTTATTTTGCCCTTATACATGTTAAAGTTATCGGAACTTAAACTGGTGATACCTGTGTCGCTCATCTCCTCAATGGGATGGCTGCCAGATAGTTTCCTGTAAAGCTCAGTTAGCTCTTCCTGCTTGGCGTAAATGGCATGGATGTCGATGAAGCAATCAGTACAGGTACCGCAGGTATCTACATGCTTTGTGCAGCGCTTTTTCTCGATGGCAAAGAATGCATAGAGGGCAAGTCTTGCTGGCATCATGTCCAGCTCGAATGTCTTGTAGACAACCTTACCTGTGAGCAGATTCACCGTGAGCCGAGCTTCATCCTCCTTCAAATTCAGGTGAGACCAGTACATGGTATATGCGATCCTGGGGCCTCCCGTACATCTGTGCCGCCAGAGTAAGGCAGGAGCTCATGGTTTTCCGGCCGCCGGCTACTGAGAAAAAGACGGCGGTGTCTTTTTGAGCGGTGAAGCGAAAGGTCAGCTCAAGGCATTTTTTAAGAAGCCTTTCGTTATCGTATTCAGTGGTAATGTCCGGGATCTCGACACCGTGTTCGTCGCTTACGGCGTGGATATTCTGAGGTCCGAAGTCGATAGAAGAGCGTTCAACCCCGTACTCCTCGAGATACCGGCAGTAGTGGCCGCTTTTTCCTGAAAGAAGGTGGGCATATATCATCTCCTTGCCGTCCCGCGTGGTAATCACGTGGATGGCATCTACCCTCTGACCGTTCTGGTGAAGGGCAAAGAGGGTCTCGGTGATTACCTGCGGACTAAGGCCTGTCACGGCAAGGAGGATGTGTTTCATTTTACGATCTCTGCCTTTATTTTCCCCAGCCCAAATGATGTTTGTTTGCCCAGGTGGACCTTTGAGCAGAATTCGATAAGAGGCATATATTCACGGATTGCCCCTTCGTAGGTTATAGAACCAACCATGCCGCCCATGAGCATGGCCTGGTCCTGGCGGCTGGAATATCGCTGCCAGTCAAACCATTTTAGATTGGAATCAGCTACCCGGATGTGTCTAGCCCTCCTTACTAGGCCCCTGTAGTCCAAATCCGGCTCGCCATCTCCATAGTAGTTGAAAAGGGATGAAACCCTCCGGAGCATCGCCCTGACCAGCACGTGAAAGGGAAGGTCAGCCATGAGCCTATTGCCAAACTTAAGGCGTAATGGGGTCTCAATGACAATTCTTAGCTGAAAGGACCCTTTTGCTAAATTGCCATCATGTTTCAAAGACAGCTTCTGACAAAAACTCCTTTTTCTGAGTATTTGATCTTCGTGAGAATATATTTTCTTTCTGTTGGCCTTGATATCCTTCAGAATAAAATGGGCTCTTTTCCCGTTTATCCTTTTACCAATGCCAATATTGCCCATCTGTTCAAAGGCGTAAATAAAATAGGGAAGATACTCGTTAGCCTGGCCGAAAAGGAGGAGTTGAAAATCAAATGGGTCCCCCTTCTTAAAATGGATTTCCGTAGTGAGAGGGGGTTCAATGACAAAGGGATGGGGAGGTGAGGCGATCCTTTTATCCCTGGTTTCCTCAGGAGAGGAAGGGGTTTCAAAGACCTGGCAGTAGATACACTTATGTTTCAGGAGACATTCCGAACAATCCTGCCTCCTGAGGGCACATACCACCTTTTTCAAGGCCTTGCCGAATACACCCCGAAAGGTGGATCCTTTGTAATAAGGCAGGATTGCATCATCATCAAGGAGGCATGAGTAATGATATGCACCGTATAGCATAATGATCGGCTCTCTCTTTAGTCCACTCGGTTTCCTTATTGAATTAATTCTGAAGATGCAGTTTACTTCAGCATGAATGAATATCTAGTGAGTTGAAGTCATAAATGAAATTGTTGCAAGGTTGCGATACCTTTTGGGTGAATTGCTTGCTTTAGATGAACAAACCCCATCTCTCTTGATTAGAAGCAGGGTTTCCCTATTCATTCCATAGCTACCCTCTTATTAGGGTTCACATCTCAGATTGAAGGAATCATTCTCTAGTCTGGGGGATTTTGGTGCATTCATTGACTTATCCCCTTTCAATTCCAACAGTGCTTGCCCGCAGTGAGTGTGGCAGGCTTGCCCGGTGCGCCTGTTCTATCATGATGGTCAGGCTTATTGTACGCTGATAGCTGAATGCAAGAAATTCTATAATTCAGATCGAAGAGAACCAGAACAAAAAGTTCGTTGTGAAGTGCTTGTTGTCCACAGCTAATGGCAGACATGCCGTAGCTTAGATTTTATTCGTTGGTATGATAAGAAAGGAAAATTTTCATTTTAGTACCAGAATAGACATGAAAAAGCAACTGGAATACTGAACAACCCTCGTCTATAAGACGAGGGGTTCTAAAAAAGTTGATTAAGATCAACTGTTATATTTGCCGGACTCGCTCCGGCTGCTATGCCGGGCTTGATAAGCCTGCTCCGGCATGTGGTCAGCCGGGGGCATCCAGAAATTCCAGGCATCCCGTTCACTGGATTCCGGCTCTATGGCCGAAATGACAAATCGCTCCGCGACGATGTAAAACTTTCTTCGCCTGCCCCGCCCCGTGCCGGTTCGGGACGGGGAAGGCGAGGGGTTTCAACCATGCCCGAAAGGGACACTGATGATGAGAAGCGACTTTGGATGTTTAACCATTGTACAGCACCTGCCACCAGGACATTCTCTCGTTTGAATGATTGTTTTCTTGCTTTCTTCAATCATTGAGAGTTTAATCCGGGCTCATGATAAATCTCTATGCGTAATGGATGGTTTGTTTCTCATAGGAAAGGGGTGCTCCGATGGCAGTGATCACGATATCCAGAGAAATCTATAGCAACGGCAGCCACATCGGTGAAAAGGTGGCAGAAGCACTGGGCTACCATTTCGCGGACAAGAAGACCATCGAAAAGGTGTTCGCTGAGCACAGTATCTTTCAGTTCAGCGAGGTGTACGACACGGTGCTTGGCTTCTGGGAACGCTTCGACGATATGAGGTCGACGACGATGAAGTTCCTAAAACAGGTCATCCAGGCCCTCGCCCACCACGGTAACATGGTGATTGTGGGTCGGGGCGCCTTTGCCGTGCTGGGTGGGTTTGCCGACGTGTTGAACGTGCGGGTTCAGGCGCCCTTTGCTCTGCGTGCCCAGCGGCTCATGGACAATGAGAAGATCGCCGATATCGACCGTGCCAGGGCATTACTGAAAGAAAGGGATAGGATTCGAGCGAAATTCATCCATTCGTTCTTCGAGGTTCAGTGGGAAGATACCGCTGCGGCAAGCGCCTTTGATCTGGTTATCGACACCGGCAAGGTGCCATCTGATATGGCCGTACGGTGGCTGATCGATGATGGATCTGAGCTTGTGGGAAATTTCGTCAATTGCTTGATCCCAGGAAATCACCGTAAAGCCCCTGTCAGTGCGTTTGAGCGGATGGGTCAGGCGCTGTTTGTGGTGTTGGTGGTAGCTCACATTGAGCCCCTTTCGGCAGACATACCCTTGGCTGCGCGGGTTGTCCTTATCGGGTCGTACCTTGACGATACGGTTTTTCTCGACCAACACCTCGAGCCCGCAAT
>QMLW01000119.1 GCA_003646935.1 Deltaproteobacteria bacterium | reverse complement strand
TTCTTTGATATAACAATGGGGCCGAGATATCCATAGGCAATGCTCGGGATATCCTTTTCAACCATAATGTGTCGAGCCTTTTCCAAGAGATTCTCCCTGATCACCCCTGCCTTGTATGAGGGCTTGATTAGCGCCCTGTTGAGGCTGCTCACCACATCGTGCCCGGTAGGATCGCCCTTGATCTTCATGGCAATCTTCTCGGCAACCTCCTCTGCGGTGATGAACCCCATCTGTCCAAGGCTGGTCAGAAGGGAAAATTCTTCCATGGAATAAGGCCCGCTCTCACCGCCATCGATAAATACCATCTTCTTGTTTTGATCGTACTCAACGCTGTTCCTAAACACGGCCGCTGCTGGCTTTATCTCCTTAATAATCGGGGCATTGGGGGATCTTCCCATTAAAAGGAGCAGTGCTGTCTGGGCTCCGGAAAGTGCAGCCTTGCGCATCATGAACTCAGAGCTATACTGCTCGTGGGTATAGGGCAAATTCAATCCCATCCCCCCGAGCCCTGTTGTGCCGATCTTAAAGTATATCTGAGGGAGGCGATTGTTGCTCTTTTGCCGCAAGTCCCTAATGGCATTGAAGACAACGAGATAGTAGCGAGTGAGCCAATCGAGCCCCGGATGAGAGAAGATGGTTGCCGTATTGATTCCATCGATAATGATTTCCGGCGACTCCCCTTTTATGAGCTTCAATAAAAAAGAAGCCCTTAAATCTGGCTTCTTTTTACTTATGTAGCGATCAAGCATGAGATTTCTTTGAATAGATTCAATCGGGTGGGCCTTATATCGTGCCTTTATCGTAGCGATAATCCCATCCTCCTTCTTTGATTTGTTGGCGAAAAGAGTGATCGGCCCGCATCCTTCCCTGATGAGACTATCGATCACATGGCTGGCGATAAGGCCCGTGCCCCCGAGTATTAAAGCCTTTTTATTCTGAATCTCCATGGCGTCACTCCTCTCGTAAGGCCAACTCAACAGCAGCTCGTGAATGTATCGCTGTCGTATCAAACAATGGCACATCCACATCCTCCTGGGAAATCAAGAGCGGGATCTCCGTGCAGCCCAATATCACCCCGTCCGCACCCCGTGAAACAAGCTCCTTGATCACCTCTTGAAATTTTTCCTTTGACGCCTGCTTGATAATCCCAACACAGAGCTCATTATAAATAATTTCATCGACGGCGTTTCTGTCGGTATCTGTAGGAACGATTACCTCGAGCTCATACTTCTCCCGTAATCTCCCCTTATAGAAATCTTCCTCCATGGTAAATTTAGTCCCCAGCAAACCAGGCGTATGCACTCCTTTCTCAATTATCTTCTCCGCGGTCGCATCAGCGATATGAAGGAGCGGTATGTGTATATTGCCCTGAACCTCTTCAGCCATCTTATGCATGGTGTTTGTAGTGATAACGATAAAATCGGCACCTGCATCCTCCAACCTCCGTGCAAAGTCGATCATTAGCTTTGTGAGCTCAATCCACTCACCTTTGTGCTGGAGGGCTGCAATCTCCTCAAAATCAACTGAGTACAGGATGCATTTCACAGAATGTAATCCACCAAGTTCCTCCTTAACGGTCTCATTCATAATCCTGTAATACTCGGCCGATGATTCCCAACTCATTCCCCCGATAAGGCCAATGGTTTTCATGTTCATCCCCCTAAGGCCATGGTTAGAGACTTCAAGTCATGAAGTTTTGCGATTATAAGCTTTTCAATTGAAAAACAGACAAGCCGTTAGCAATGACATGCCACGAAATTTCTCTCGCAAGATACCTCTCTCTGAACAGATTATCAAGGAATTACGTCAAGGACGGAAAGGTATTGCCGTCTAAATTAGATGGGGCCTTGCTTTGATCACGCCTGGAGGTAAAAAATTCCTTGACAGGTAACATCGTATCATGTAGGGAGGGAAAAGCAAATTGGGTGGAATCAGCAGTATTTCTCATCGGTTAGTGTCAACGTTTCAGGAATTCGATTTTTCCAGCCTTTCCTTAATTGTGGAAGTATTAATGATCCTAGTTGAACGCCACATTGATGTATCTCAAAAGCAAGTAACTGCTTTATCTTTTTCATCGCGCATGATATTCAATCTATAAAATCGTTTCACGATTTTATAGACAGATTGTTCGCCATTATTCTATCGACTATATGAGTAAGCGCTGTAGGCAACACGCCCAATTTTTCAGACGCGAGGTAAAGAACCCATGAAGGTTCTCGTGAGTGATCCGTTATCGGACGTAGGCATAGAGATACTCCAGGAGAGCCCTGACATCAAGGTCGATGTAAATACCGGCCTCACGGCTGAAGAGTTAAAAGGCATCATCGGGCAATACGATGCGCTGGTTATCAGGAGCGCCACCAGGGTTACCGCCGACATCATTGAGAAGGCCCAAAATCTCAAGGTTATTGGCCGTGCCGGCATCGGCCTGGATAACATTGATATTCCCGCCGCTAGCAAAAGGGGGGTTGTGGTAATGAATACGCCCGAGGGCAACACCATTACCGCAGCAGAGCACACCATTGCAATGATCATGTCCCTGTCCCGCAATATTCCCCAGGCCACGGCATCCCTTAAGGCGGGAAAATGGGAAAAGAAAAAATTCGAGGGATGGGAAATATTCAACAAGACACTTGGCATAATCGGGGTTGGGAGGATAGGCAGGCTCGTAGCTGAGAGGGCAAAAGGACTGCTTATGAAGGTTATCGCCTATGATCCCTACATCAAGCCGGAGACCATCGAGAAACTGGATCTCGAGCCCGTCTCCTTTGATGAGCTCCTGCGAAGATCCGATTACATCACCATCCATACCCCCATCACAGCTGAAACAACCAATATGATAAACAAGAAGACGATCTCCAGGATGAAACAGGGGGCAATGCTTATCAACTGTGCCCGCGGAGATATCGTCAATGAGGATGACCTGTACGATGCCTTGAAATCGGGGCACCTTGCAGGCGCCGCCTTGGATGTCTTTAGCATTGAGCCGCCAGGCAAGACTAAGCTCATGAATCTCCCCAACTTCATATGTACGCCCCATCTCGGCGCATCAACAAGAGAGGCGCAGGACAAGGTGTCTAAAGACATTGCAGAACAGATCGTCGATTACCTTATATATGGCTCCGTGAAGAATGCTGTGAATGTCCCAAGCATAAGCCCTGAGTTGATTAATATCCTCAGGCCATACGCCGTGCTGGCCGAAAGGATGGGCTCCCTTCAGACGCAGCTCGTCGACAGCGCAATCCTGGAAGTTCATCTGAATTACTTCGGGATGGTTGCCAACTACGATGTTACCCCCCTCACCACTGCCACGCTCAAAGGTCTTCTCACCCCAATCCTCAGAGATGAAGTAAACTATGTCAACGCACCGCTCATAGCAGCCGAAAGGGAGATACGGGTGGTGGAATCCAAGACCAAGACGTCAGAGGATTTTTCAAGCCTCATCAAGCTGACAGTCAAGACCTCCGAAGGCGACAAGATTGTCTCAGGTACCATATTCGGCAACAAATTCCTCAGGATTGTGAGGATTAATGATTTTCACCTCGAGGCGATTCCAGAGGGTCACAACCTCTTCATCAATAACGTGGATAAGCCTGGTGTCATTGGCAAGATTACGAGCACCTTAGGCAAACACCAGGTAAATATCAGCAGAATGGCGGTCGGCGAGGAAAAGCAAAAGAAGCAAAACGTGATCTTCTTGGCCACCAATGTTACGGCGAATGATGAGGTTCTTGAAATATTGCGGGATCTCGAGGACGTTTACTCGGTAAGAAGAATTGAGCTGTAAGTCATTGACCGTCATCAAGGAAATGTGCAATAACAAAAACCACTGAGGGGAGGTGATTTTTTGACTGACACGCCATGTTTGGAGGACCCGCGGGGGGTCAAAGAAACCTAAACAAATAGTAAGGGGGGAACGAAATGGAAAAGACAATATACGACCTTGACCAGAAGGACATGCCGACTCATTGGTATAACATTCAGGCCGATTTGCCAGAGCCACTACCACCAGTCCTCCATCCAGGAACGGGAAAGCCGATAGGTCCGGAGGATCTGGCTCCCCTGTTTCCCATGGAGCTTATTAAACAGGAGGTAAGCACCGAACGGTGGATTGAAATCCCCGAGGAACTGCAGGCGGTTTACCGAACCTGGAGACCTACTCGATTGCATCGGGCACATCGGCTGGAGAAGGCCCTGGATACACCGGCCAAGATCTTCTTTAAATATGAAGGCACCAACCAGGCCGGTAGCCACAAGCCCAATACTGCTACCGCTCAGTGCTACTATAATATGAAGGAGGGCATCAAACGCATCACCACCGAGACCGGTGCCGGCCAGTGGGGTAGTGCCCTTAGTCTGGCCGGTGCGTTCTTCGGTGTAGAGATAAAGGTCTATATGGTTAGGATTAGCTATGACCAGAAACCATACCGCCGTATCGCCATGGAGACATGGGGGGCAAAATGTGTCCCCAGCCCAAGCCCGGATACAAAGGCAGGACGAGACATGCTTGAAAAATGGCCTGATTGCCCTGGCAGCCTGGGGCTTGCTATCAGTGAGGCAGTAGAAGAGGCGGTGAGTCGTGATGATACACACTATTCTTTGGGCAGCGTGCTCAACCATGTCCTGCTTCACCAGACCATCCAGGGGGAAGAGTGCCGGAAACAAATGGAGATGGCGGATGCCTACCCTGATATTATTGTAGGCAACATCGGCGGTGGCTCAAACTATGGCGGGCAATTCCTGCCCTGGATCAGGGATAAAATCAGCGGAGCAAAGCCGGATATGCGCGTTATCTGTTGTGAACCGGAAAGCTGCCCTACCGTGACCAGGGGACTGTATGCCTATGATTTTGGTGATTCAGTTGGGTTGACGCCCCTGCTCAAGATGCATACCCTGGGGCATGGCTTTATCCCACCCCCAATTCATGCAGGCGGCCTGCGATATCATGGGATGGCACCAATAATATGCCACCTCTATGAATTAGGCCTGGTTGAAGCGGTAGCCGTGCATCAGACTGCTGTGTTTGAGGCCGGGATAAAGTTTGCCCGCACTGAGGGCATTATCACTGGTCCAGAGCCATGCCACAATCTGAAGGTAGCTATGGATGAGGCACTCAAGTGTAAGGAGTCTGGTGAGGCAAAAACAATACTGATAGCTCACAGCGGGCATGGACACTTTGACTTGGCCGCCTATGAGCGCTACCTATCGGGCAAACTTGAGGATTATGCTTATCCTGAGGAGGAGGTAAAGAAGGCGCAGGCTGAAATGCCCAAGGTACCGGCTTGAGATCGCTGTGCCTATGGATATACATAACGGCACATATTCACTGAATTAGACAGGATTTACAGGATCTAAAAGATTATTTTATTGCCTTTCCAGAAGAAAGGCAAAAAGCAAAGACAAATCCTGTAAATCCTGTCGATAAAAAGATAGCAGCAGACTTCATCGCCTCATGCCAGCGAGTGCTCTGGCTTTACCGTAAAAAAGGGAATACGTTGATCGAACAATATGACGACAACACGATTCGATGCCCCAGGATAGGGGGTGAGGTGAACTTTCTGTTCTGCCGCACCGAGAACAACATGCTTCCCTGCAGGTGGATGGCCGGTTGTTGGCAAGGCCATATGGAGATACTCACGTTCCTTGAAGATCACTACACAAAGGAAGAACTAGAGCAAATATTCGTTCCACCGAAGCCCAAGATCGAGAGCCTGGTAAGTCTGGTTGAGAAGGCAAAAAAAGCTAAAAAGCGGAATGACTAAACAAGAGATCCTGCTTGGAAATGGTGCAATCGCGCTGGGCCTCGTAGAGGCTGGTTGTCAGGTGGTTACCTCTTATCCGGGCACACCCAGCTCGGAAATCCTGCCAGAAGTTATTCGCTTCGTGAAATCGGAAAACCTGGGCACCTATGTGGAGTGGTCTACCAATGAAAAGGTTGCCCTGGATACGGCATTTGCGGCCTCAATAACGGGAAAGCGAGCAGCATGCTGCATGAAGCAGGTGGGGCTCAACGTGGCTGCCGATTCCCTGATGAGCGCTGCCTATATGGGGACGATCGGGGGGTTTGTGATCATCTCATGCGATGATCCTGGCCCTCATTCCTCCCAGACGGAACAGGACACCCGATTTATGGCACGGGTGGCCAAGGTCCCTGTTCTCGATCCCTCAAATCCCCAGGAGGCCAGGGAGATGGTCTCGCTGGCCATGGCTATCTCAGAGGAATTCAGGGTTCCCGTTGTCCTCAGGCCAGCCATCAGAGTATGTCACGCGCGACAGAATATCGCATTCAACTCCTTGAACAGAAGTTATCGGAAGGCATCCTTCGAGCGAAATCCCCAACGATGGGCCGCCACCCCACG
>QMLW01000118.1 GCA_003646935.1 Deltaproteobacteria bacterium | reverse complement strand
GTATAGAATGTACGTGTGGATAAGTATGCGATTACCTTCTTCATCATAGACTATGATTGTCAGGTTGCCATAGATTGGCTATGGTGGCACTCTCGCCTGCACCTCTACAATCCTTTTGACTGTAAAGCTGCACTCATAGGAGCCATTGCTATGATTGACCTCTCCTTGACTATGTTCATACCACCTTCGCCTAAGAAACCGGGTAACGTCTAAGTGCATCAAGCTCGACAGGTAGGAGCGCCGATTATAAGCTTATCCCGGATGTTGGTGGATATGAGTTCATGGACACAAACATTGAATACGTCTCTACTAAGGAGAAGGCACAAGCAATGTATCAGAACGCGGTGACATATGTTGTCCATCACCACAGGTTTCAAGGCAGAAAGACCCCTATTGTGTTTCTTGCTGAAGGGCCTTACGCAATCCCGTTTCTGAGAAAGTAGAACTACCCTGATATTAGAATGAACTATCGACCGACCCAGAGCCGAACGGACCTTTTGGACGGACGATACGCAAGCCGTTATATGCGTGTCCTGTGGAATTTCCCCTGTGAGCTGGATTTCCTATAAGGGATTCCAGGGGGTGGACATATTTAGCTCGGGTCAGCAAAAGAAAAGGGTGAGTATGTGTATGGAACGATTTTCCTATGAACAAGTATAAGAGAAGGCTCCTCATTTGGCCTTATCTTTAGGTAAGGGGCCGACATCTCTGCTTTTTAGATAATGCCTACCGTCATCTGTCATGCCAACAATATTGCTAAGAACCAAGTAATCGAGCGCTCTGGGTCGGTAGTCTCGTGTCCCAAACCGGAACACCGTCCTCTTGTCCCACGGAAGTTTTACCGCGGAATGGGAATCAAAGGCCTCTTGCTGCTTAAGTTCGTTAATGATAGCAAAGTATGCTCTTTTTACTTTCCAGGTCTGAACCCTTCTGGACAGAATATAAACCAAAACCAAGATAATGATCCATAAGATAATTTGACTAATTTGGGACATCTTCCCATTATCTTTAGCTGCCTATGTGTGTTCATCCTCGATAGGCTGCTAATCAACATCCCCTAATAAGGGAAATTCAACGAGCAAGTTTCTGAAGAAATTGATAGAAGATGCTTCTCGGGACCGGTTTACACCTGGAAAGTTCCGTGGAGAAAGGTGTGGTAAAGAAAGGAGCAAGTTGCTGATGAACATGATCACCCCTGCTTCGATTTCCTTTCTATCTCAAGCTTTTTTAGCTCCTTTCGCATAATCTTTCCGGTAGCGGTCATGGGAAGCTCACTGACAAACTCAATCTCACGTGGGTATTCGTGAGCCGCCAATCGAACCTTCACGAACTTCTTGATATCCTCCTCGATATCTGGACTAGGGGCCGTCTCCGGCTTGAGCACAATAAAGGCTTTTACAACTTCTGTCCGAGTCTTATCCGGGCTTCCTACGACAGCCACCATGCTTACCGAAGGATGCTTCATCAAACAGTCCTCTATCTCGGCCGGCCCTATTCGATACCCTGCACTGGTGATTACATCGTCCTTCCTCCCTACAAACCAGAAATATCCATTCTCATCTTTTTTTGCCAGATCACCTGTAAGCAGCCAGTTTTTCACATATTTTTCCGTGGTTGCCTCCGGGTTTTTCCAATATTCCAGGAACATGACGGGATCGGGGCTCTCCACAGCAACCTCTCCCACCGTGCCCTGCGGTACGGGTGATCCCGACTCGTCCACCACCTCCACGGTGTGGCCTGGGATTGTCCTGCCCATTGAGCCCGGTATATTTTCCATCACCTCCGAACAGCTTCCTACCACGAGGTTACATTCCGTCTGCCCATAAAACTCATTTATCGTCAAGTTCATCACCTCTCTCCCCCAGTCCAGCAGCTCCTCACCAAGGGTTTCTCCACCGCTCCCGATAGACCGCATTCGGTAGGCATAGCGCGAAGCCGGATCTTTCACCTGGCGCATCATCTTGAGCGCTGTTGGGGGCATAAAGGCGTTTCGAATCCCATACGTGGCCAAGAGATGAAATGCCTCTTCAGGGTCAAATTTCCTTGTCCGGTGCGCCACGACTGGGATACCATGGTGCCAACTGGGGAACAGCACATCGATAAGCCCGCCAATCCATGCCCAGTCGGCCGGTGTCCAGAAAAGATCATCTTCTTTCGGAAAAAAGTTATGGGGGAACTCCACGCCAGGGACATGCCCGAGGAGGACGCGATGGGCATGAAGCGCCCCTTTCGGGGGGCCGGTAGTACCGGAGGTGTAAATGATCAGGGCCGGATCATCGGCTCTGGTTTTTATGGGATTGAACTCCTCGGATCCTTTATCAACTAACTCCCAAAAATCCAATACGCGTTCCGGCTTCTCACCTCCTGTTACGATTACCACTTTAAGATGGGGCAGTTTTTCCCATATTTCCAAAACTTTATGGAGATTTGCCTCATCAGTAATAATTCCTTTGGCTTCACTATTTGATAATCGATACTCTAATGCATCGGTCCCAAAAAGGGTAAAGAGTGGGATCGCAATTCCCCCTATTTTGTATATGGCAATGTGGGAAATTGCAGTCTCAGGGGATTGTGGTAAGAGGATGCCCACACGGTCTCCTCGTTCTATTCCTTTTTCCTGCAAGCCGTTAGCTAATCTATTCGAGAGTCTTTTCAACTCCCAAAAGGTATAGTGTTCTACCTGCCCCTCCTCATCCTGATAAATCAAAGCCAGTCGGTATCGTTGATGCGCCCATTTATCACATATATCCATGCCAATATTATACAATTTCGGAATTTCCCAATGGAAGGTGTTATATACCTCATCATATGTCTTACCAGCTTTTAGCAAGTCACTCTCTCCTTTCTAAACCTTATTTTACAAGTAACGAGGGAAGCCACAAGATTGTTTGCGGAAATATTACGACAATGACAAGCCCTACCTCCATGAGTATCCAGAATGGTATAGCTCCCCAATAGATATCTTCTATTGATATTTCTGGGGGTGCTACCCCTTTAATATAGAACAAGGCATAACCAAAGGGTGGTGTTAAAAAGGAATCCTGTAACATGACGGCAACCGCAACGACAAACCATAGTTTTTCAAATCCTAAACTTTCTGCAATAGGGAGGAAAATCGGAAAGGTAATCATTACAATCCCAATCCAGTCGATAAACATCCCCAGAATAAAGCATATGATCATCATGATGATAAATATGCTCCATCTGCCAAGCCCGAGGCCGAGGATGTAATCCTCCACCACATCTCCACCTCCAAAACCCAGGAAGACTGCGGTAAAACAGCTGGCACCCACAAGGATAATAATCACCATGGATGTGGTCCTGGCGGTCTGGAGCACTGCAGAATAAAGACCCCGCCATGTGAACCTGCCATAGGATAGAGTCAGCATAAAGGCGAGGAAGGCACCTACACCCGAAGCCTCAGTAGGTGTAGCTATCCCTGCAAAGATAGAACCCAATACTCCTAAGATAAGGATCATCGGGGGGACCAGTGATTTTAGGGTCATGAAAGTGAGCTCTCTTGTAGAAACTGCATCCCTTTCTTCCCGACTGAGGGCAGGACCAATAGCGGGATTGATATAACTTCTGATCAGGATGTAGATGATATAGAGGCTCGAGAGGATCAGACCAGGGATAATTGCTCCCGCAAAGAGCTTTCCCACGGATAGGGTTGCCTGATTGCCCATGACGATCAGCATAATGCTCGGTGGAATAAGAATACCAAGGGATCCGCCTGCACAGATACACCCGGCGCTGAGTCTTTTATCGTATCCATATTTTAACATCACAGGTAAACCCAAAAGACCCATAGTGACAACTGATGCCCCAATGATCCCTGTACAGGCACCAAAAAGGGTCGAAACAACTACAACGGCTATGGCAATACCTCCCCTAATAGGTCCAAAGAGGTGTCTCATGGCATCGAAGAGACCTTCGGAAACGCCTGATCGGTCCAATATTTGTGCCATGAATATAAAAAGTGGGATTGCAATAAGGATATAATTATCCATAATGCCGTAAATCCTGTTCATAAATATACCGTAACATCCGGGACCCCATCCTATTAATCCAAAAATAACGGAAAGACCCCCTAGAACAAAAGCGAGTGGATGCCCCAAAAGCAGGCCTATTATCAGGCCAATAAACATAAGCACAGCCAAAACTTCAGGGCTCAGATCTATCATAATTCTTTCTCCTTAACTGCGATATATAACTGTCGAACAAAAACGGCAAATCCTTGGATGAGAAGCAAAAACGCAGCTAGTGGGATGACGGTCTTGATTGGATAGAGAGGGGGGGCAAAAACACTCCAACTTGTTTCGTGCATAGCCCATGATTTTGCTGCATATTTGATCCCCTGATACAACCATACCAAGAGAAAAGGAAAAAAGAGTGTGGCATATGTAATAACATCACAGATAGCCCTTGTCTTTTGGCTGAATCTCCCGTAGAGAATTTCTATTGCAACATGGGATTTGTATAACAATGCATATGCAGAAACGATCATAAAATGAAATGCATAGAGCTGGATGGTAACCTCGAAATTCCATATTGTTGGACGACCAAGAAATCTCCTTAAAATGACTTCGAGGATAACCAGTATGGTAAGTACGACAATAATCCAGCTAAATATCCTTCCTGTCCATTCACTGATATTATCTATGATCTGTAAGAATTTTCTCAAATTCTTCTCCTCCACAAATAATAATGGCCCCTATTTCTCGATGAGCCCAAGGAAATTCCGTTTTCAGTCAAGTAATTTTAATCCCTGAGCTGGAAAGACAAATAGGCACAAGCCTCCCATAACGAACTCACCCTTTTGTGGAGGCTTGTGCTCAAATAGTTTTACTTTATGCAGGACTTCATCGCATCAAGATCAGGAAGCACGGGATTCCGCCCATAGGTAAAAGGAGATGCAATGGAGCGCCATTTGGAGATATCTTTTAAAAATTTAAACTGGGAATATGCGACCTTGGCAAAAAGAGGATTTTCCTTGCACGATTCAAGGGTATGCTTATTGGCGATTTTTTGAAGCTTAGCGAGATCCTCATCACTCAGCCGCGTAATTTTTATCCCTGCGTTTACAAAATTTTCGGTTCCGCCAATTGCACCATACTCATAGAATGTGAAGCCCCAGACGAAGTTGGCCATGGCTGCATACTTAAGGACTGTCTTCAGGTGATCCGGAAGCTTATTCCAGGCCTCTTTATTGATCATGACCCCTAAGAGGGACGCTGGCTGATGCCAGCCAGGAGAGGCCCAATATTCGGTCACCTCCTGAAAACCCATGCCCCAGTCAATACTTGGGCTACAGAACTCACCTGCATCAATCACACCCTTTTCCAAGGCCTGGTAGATTTCACCGCCAGCCAGCATGGTCTGAGCGGCATCAATATCCTTTAAAATTTTTCCTTGTGTTCGTCCCGACATTCGTATCTTAAGGCCTTTATAATCGGCGATGGAGTTAATAGGCTTGTGGCCCCGTACACCAGACTCCATAGGCGTTACAGAGTGAGGGAGGTAGACCATGCCGAATTTTCCGTACGCCTCCTGGTAGAGATCAAATCCACCCCCTTGATAAATCCAGACCATATAGTCAATGGGGGTCAAACCAAAAGGGTAAGAACCAAGAAGGTCGAAAACAGTATTTTTACCAGCCCAGTAATTAGGCCAATCGCCTCCGGCCTCGATAGTCCCTTCCGAAACAGCCCCAAAAAGTTCGAAGGGAGTAACCAGCGAGCCTCCTTCAAAAAATTTCAAATTCAGCTCGCCTCGTGCAAGCTCGTTTACCAGCTTGGCAAAATGCCTGTCAGACTCGATTAACTGGATTGCCGGTGTCCAGGTGGTTGTGTATTTCCATCTAATGGTCTTTGCTTGAACAGAAGCAGGATTGAAAGCGCCAAAAACGAAGAAACAAGTAAATGCGAGCAACAGACTTACTAGAAGAACCCTCTTTTTCATTTTACTTTCCTCCTCTTTTTAGGAAAACTGAGATTGTTAATTCCACTGATCGAATTTCTACCCTCTTTTTTGCTCACCTCCTTTCTTCTGCTGTATGCCTGCTCATGAATTCACCCATTTCAAGATGTACAAAATGTTGAGAAAGATATGACACGCAATAATGAAAGATGGTAAGGATTTCATCAATGATAGCTTTGCTGAGTCTTCCTGATTAGTGCATCAGTCATGGATAAGCTTCAAAAGCTTGATGAGTTTGTCATCCCTCCACTGAGCCATTTCGCCTACACTCTTGCCCCTCAGCTCCTCATTGACCCCTTCAACTAATATATCCTTTGCCCCTGGAGGCAGGGAAGTCCATGTAGCCATATTTTTCCACCACTGCTCAAACGCTGGGCCGAGATGATCGATAAAGTGTTCGATTCCGCCTTCCCCACCACCCAGGTGGTAGATCAAGTGCTGTCCCATAAGGGCCCACCTTATGCCAG
>QMLW01000117.1 GCA_003646935.1 Deltaproteobacteria bacterium | reverse complement strand
GGAGTAATGGATTATGGCTGAACGAGACATGATAACAGCAGAGTATAATACCATTCTTTTAAAACCATTACTCCAATTCTCCAATTCTCCATTACTCTACAAATTCTAAGAGGACTTCTTATGGCGATAGTGATTGATCAGGAACTCTGCAACGGCTGCAAAAGATGTATTACGGTTTGCCCATACGGAGGGGTAGAGCTGCGAGAGGGAAAGGCGGTGCTCACCGACAGATGCACGGCCTGTGGTGCCTGTATAGAGGTATGTAAGGTTGAGGCCATACGATCTGACATCAAGGAGCGGGAGATACCGGATTTTAGCGAATATCAAGGCGTGTGGGTGTTCGCAGAGCAGCAGGATGGCGTGCTCAACAGGGTCACCTTTGAACTCTTAGGCCTCGGGCAGGGACTCGCCAAAGAGCTCGATCAAGAGCTCTCGGCAGTGCTCTTAGGACATGAGGTAACACATCTGGTTGAGGAGCTTGAGGAGTTCGGAGCCCGGACTATCTACCTTGCCCAGCACAAACATCTCACCCAATACCAGACAAATCCCTATGCAAAGGTGCTCTCCGGCATCGTATCGGAGCATAAGCCGAATATTTTCCTGATCGGGGCTACCACCATTGGCCGCGACCTAGCACCGAGGGTTTCCATGAGGCTCAATCTCGGGCTTACCGCCGACTGCACGGAGCTCACTATTGACCCCAAGGATGGTTCACTCCTGCAGACGAGGCCAGCCTTTGGGGGAAACGTGATGGCAACGATAAAGACACCATATAGCAGGCCTCAAATGGCAACCGTGAGGCCTGGGGTGATGGAGGCGAAAAGGAAAGACAACACGGGTCAGTCCAAGGTAGTCGAAAAGAAGGTGAAATTGCTGGAAAAGGAAAGGCTCACCGAGATCTTAGAGGTGGTGAGGGAGAAGAAACCCGGCGTCAACCTCTGCGATGCCGCGGTGATTGTGGCAGGTGGAAGGGGCGTGGGATCGAAGGAGGGTTTGAAGTGCATATACTCGCTTGCCGAGGCTCTCGAGGGTGAAGTCGCCGGCACGAGGATGGTCATCGAGGAGGGATGGCTCCCGGCAGAAAGGCAAGTAGGTCAGACAGGCCAGACGGTGAGACCTGAGCTCTACATCGCATGCGGTATATCCGGCGCCATTCAGCACAGGGCTGGAATGCTCGGATCGCGCTACGTGATTGCCATTAACAATGATGAGAGGGCCCCCATCTTTGAGGTAGCCGATTGGGGAATCGTTGGAAACCTTCATGAGATTGTACCCTCGTTGGCCAGCGCACTGAGAGAGAGAAAGGCAGGATAGTGAGATGGCAGTACATTCGGATATAGAGGGACTTCTACGAAGGATCATGGCACGGTTTGTAGATGAAGAGGTTATCCCCGTAGCCAGGGAACATGATGATAGTGGTGAGTTTCCCTTTGACCTGTTCAAAAAGATCGCTGATATGGGTATCCTAGGGATACGATATCCAAAAAAAGTCGGTGGTTCGGGGGGCAACACCACACTGTACTGTATCTCCGTTGAGGAGTTGGCACGAGGCCTCATGAGCTTGGGAGCCACCACGGCCATGCAATGTCTTATGGGAACCGATGGCCTCTATCGATACGGCACAAAGGAGATGCATGAAAAATATCTGCGCCCCGCCATGAGGGGCGAGAAGATCGGGGCCTTTCAACTTACCGAGCCCGAAGCGGGTTCGGATCTCGGAAATGTCCGGACACGGGCCACAAAGGCCAAGGATGGATGGGTCATCAACGGCATGAAGACGTGGTCAACAAGCGGTCCCATAGGTCAATTTCATACGGTCTTAACCCAAACAGATCCGGAAAAGGGGTTAAGGGGGCTCATGTTTTTCTTTATACCCGCGGACACCCCGGGATTTTCCCACAGCAAGAGGTTCGATCTCCTAGGTACGAGGACCACACAGATGTCAGAGATTTATTTCAATAACTGTCATGTCCCGGACGATTATATGCTGGGGGAGCTGGGAAGGGGCCTCGATGTCCTGTTGACTATCTTGTCCGAGATCAGGGTAATGACCGGATGTCTCGCCATCGGATTGCTGCGCGCAGCGATGGATGATTCCATTAGGTACTGCAAGGAGAGGGTTCAGTTCGGCAGGCCAATCGGAACATATCAGCTCATTCAGGCAAAGATCGCAAATATGGCCGTCAATCTAGAGGCCAGCAACCTCATGTGCTATAAGGTGACCCACCTTATTGACAGGGACATTTCCTGCTTAAACGAGGCATCCATGGCCAAGTATTTCGCAACCGAGGCTGCTTGCTCGGCCGCGGATGAAGCCATGAGGATCTTCGGCGCCTACGCCTATTCCATGGAATACAACGTGCAGCGGTATTACAGGGACAACCGCTTTCTTCTCTATGGCGGAGGCACCCACGAGGTACTTCAGACTACAATTGCGAGGCAGTACCTCCGTTAGCGTTGTGAGACGAGGATTAAATCCCATGGGAAAGGGGCACCTACATACGAATAGGGGGAATCCTGCCCCGATAAGGCCTATCAAAAAGGAGAACCTCGGGAGCCAGGTCTTTGAGCAGATAAAAGGGATGATCTTACGGGGTGAAATCCCACCTGGAAGGCGCATCATAGAGAGCGAGATTGCCCTGTCCATGGGCATAAGCAGGACTCCGGTCAGAGAGGCAGTACATAAGCTTGAAGCAGAAGGCTTTCTTACGCCGCTCCCCAAGGGAGGGTATGCGGTGAGAGGGCTCACTATCTCAGATATTGAGGACACATTCGACATAAGGAGTATCCTTGAGAGTTTTGCGGGATACCTTGCTGCTATTAGACATACCGATGAAGAACTCTCATCTCTTGAGGAAAAGCTAGAGGAGTTTCAAAGATATTTGGGTAGGGGCGATCTCAGGAAGCTCCCAAAGATTAATACCGATTTTCACGAGCTGCTCTATGCATTGAGCAGGAGTCCCCGACTGATAAAGATAATACATGGCCTCAGGGATGAGATCTACTTCTTGAGAAAGATCATATTGAATTCGGAGAAAATGGCAAATCTATCGAATAAAGATCATAGGGAAATAGTGGATTCCATAAGGAAAAGAGAGGCAAAAAAGGCAGAGAGACTTCTTAGGGAGCATATCATAAGGGGCAAGCAATTTGTGCTCGGCGAGATCAAAAAAGGGAATGTGATCATAGGGTAATGAACATAAGAAATGAGAGGGAGCGATGCCCGAGAGAAAGATTAGAATCCTTATCGCAAAACCAGGCCTTGACGGTCATGACAGGGGCGCAAAGGTCATGGCCCATGCCCTGAGGGATGCTGGCATGGAGGTGATATATTCCGGACTGCATCAAACCGTACCCTCTATAGTGAAGATGGCGGTCCAGGAGGATGTTGATGTGATAGGCCTTTCCGTCATGTCCGGGGCGCATGTACCTATCGCGAGAAAGCTGATGGAGCTAATTAGAAAAGAGGGCTTAGATAACGTAATGGTAGTCGTTGGAGGGGTGATCCCCACCAAGGATATCCCCACCTTAAAGGAGATCGGGGTACAGGGGGTCTTTCCAGGTGGAACCCCATTCGAGGAGTCCATTACATTTATTAGAGAACATGCACGCAAGTAAAGAAACAGGAGCAGAAAGATATGGGAGTAGCAAGATATATAAAGGATGAGAAAGACAGGATAAACGACGTTATTCTTCAGTCCGGCATCCGCGTCAAGCCCCTCTATACTGAGGATGACCTGAAGGAGGCTGGGTTTGACTACAGCAAAGATCTCTGCAATCCAGGGGAATACCCCTTTACCAGGGGTATCCACCGGTTGGGATATAGAAGCCGGGAATGGACAACGCGACAATACTCGGGCTTTGGAACCCCGAAAGAGACAAATGAGCGTTGGAAACTTTTGATATCTCAAGGACAGACCGGGCTCAATGTGGCGTTTGATCTCCCCACACAGATGGGTTATGACTCTGACGATCCAATGGCAGAGGGAGAAGTAGGCAGAGTAGGAATGGCGGTTGATTCCCTAAGGGACTTCGAGATCGCCTTTAAGGATATAGACATGGGCAAGATTGGCTCTGGTCTCACGATAAATGCTATAGCCTCTATTATGGTTGCTATGTACCAAGCGACGGCAGAAAAGTACGGATTCTCAAAACAGCAGATAAGCTGCACCCCCCAGAATGATATTTTGAAGGAGATTGTTGGTCGCGGGGCATGGATATTTCCGGTTGAACCTGCCGTTCGACTGATTGGTGATGTTATTGAATACTCGGTACGGGAAATGCCCAGGAATAACCCCGTGAGCGTGTGCGGGTACCATATCAGAGAGGCGGGGGCGAATCCGGTACAGGAGATTGCCTACGCTATAGGAATTGCGAACGCATACATAGACGAGGTTTTGAAGCGAGGGCTTCACATTGACGACTTCGTTGCCAGGTTCTCCTTCAACCTCGATGTGTTCGGAAACCTGTGGGAGCAAGTCGCGAAGTTCAGGGCGGCCAGAAAGCTGTGGGCGAAGAATATCAAGGAGAAGTACGGGGCGAAGAATGAGAAATCCATGTTCTTGAGGGGAATATTTGGCGGCGGCGGAGGAGGGCTGACCAAGGAGCAACCGGAGAATAACATCGTGAGGAGCGCTTACTATGCTCTCGCCGCGGCCCTAAGTGGTGCTCAGACAACGGCCCTCTGCTCCTACGATGAGGCCTATACTATTCCCACCCCTCATTCTGCCCTCATCTCGCTGAGAACGCTTCAGCTCCTCATGGAAGAGGTAGGGCTTAGAGACACCGTCGATCCCTTGGCAGGTTCCTATTTCATCGAAACCCTTACCAAGCAGATGGAGGAGAAGATCGTCGAGGAGATAAAAAAGATCGATCGATTAGGAGGGATGGTAAAGGCGATCTCAGCGGGCTATATCCAGAAGGAGGTAGCGAGACAGGCCTATGAATTTGAGAAAGGCGTTCAATATGGGGAGTTCATAAAGGTGGGAGTGAATAAGTATAGCGGAGGCGAGCAGGGAGAGGTCGAGCTCCATGAATATAGCGATGAGTCGGCAAAGGAGCAGATAAAGGGTCTCAAAGAATTGAAAAGGACCCGAGACAACAGGGAGGTTGCCCGTACGCTAAAGGAGTTGGAGAAGGCAACCAAAGAGAAGAAAAACGTCATGCCCTATCTGGTGGACTGCTGCAAGGCATATGCTACCGTTGGGGAGATGACGGGTGTATTCAGAGATATATTCGGAGAATTCGTGGAGCCGAGTATCTTTTAGGAACGTCAGGTCATGACAAGGTGCTTCGCATCCTGCTTGGATGCCATGCAATAACAGGCACGTGATCTTACAGCCGGCAAGCACACCCACGGCATAGTGGGGTGGCCTTGAATATTGTTATGTTGACATATGCGGTTCAGTGAGTTTAAATTGACGCACCCTATAAAACCCTGATAACAGTGGCGCCCTTTCCTTCGAAAACAGATAGATCCAGCGAGAACAGAATGCCTAGCATCATAATCCCATTGATGAGCTGCAAGTCCATAATCCATCATATTGGAAAGAAAGGAGGTGAAAGCACAGTAACTAAAAGGCCAACGTTCACTTACCCCTAACCAAACATGAGGAGGTAGAGAAATGAGAAAGAGAAGCATTGCGGTCTTAGGTGGTTTTATAGCGGCATTGTTTATTGTGGGATTTTTCCCCGTTTCATCCGCTGCTGCCCCCATAACGCTTAGCTACGCGAACTTCCCTCCGGCCCCTACGTTCCCCTGTGTGCAAATGGAGCGATGGAGTGACGAGGTAGAGAAGAGGACCGGGGGCAAGGTTGCCATCAATACCTATCCAGGGGGGACCTTACTCGGTGCCAAGAATATGATGGACGGTGTAATTGCAGGAACGGCGGATATCGGCTGCCTCTGCATGGCCTATCAACCGGGGAGATTTATCGTAACGAATGCCACTGCCCTGCCGCTCGGCTTTCCCAACGCCACGGTAGCCAGCCTCAGCCTCTGGGACATCTACCGGAAACACAACCCGGATGAGTTCGCAAAGGTCAAGGTCCTCACGATGTTCACCTGTGCGCCTGCAAACATCTATGCAAAGCAACCGGTAAAGAATCTTGAAGACCTCAAAGGATTGGAGCTGCGGGCCTCTGGAGGCGTTGCCCAAGTCTTGAAGGCATTGGGGGCCGCGCCCGTGGGCATGCCTCAGTCGGAGTGTCCTGAAGCCATTCAAAAAGGAGTTGTCAAGGGGGCAGCCTCATCGCTTGAAACCCTCATGGACTTCAAATACGCTGAGATGTGCAAGTACGTGACGATTATGAACGGCCCGGTGTATCCCTTCGCCGTGGTCATGAATATGAACAAGTGGAACTCCCTGCCAAAGGACGTGCAGGACGTGATGGATGGGTTAGGAACGGAGCAAGCCTGGTGGACGGGCAACTACATGGACAAGCACGTGAATGAGTCCATCGAGTGGTCG
>QMLW01000116.1 GCA_003646935.1 Deltaproteobacteria bacterium | reverse complement strand
TCTCTAAACCGGATACCTATTATAGGGAATTCGAGGCGAACTTCGAGTATGAGGAGACTGCCGACCAAAGCACGGTCATCGATGAGGTGCTCGCTGATATGGAATCCGAGCGGCCCATGGATCGGCTTATCTGTGGTGACGTGGGATTCGGTAAGACAGAGGTAGCCATGAGGGCTACGTTCAAGGCAGTTGCCGACGGTAAACAGGTAGGTGTTTTAGTGCCGACAACGGTGTTGGCAGAGCAGCACTATCAGACATTCTCAAAGCGCTTCGCCGCCCACCCCGTGAGGATTGCGGCGCTCAGCCGCTTTCTTACCCCCAGGGAACAGATGCGGATCGTGCGTGAGTTGCGGATGGGGACAATTGATATCATCATCGGGACCCATCGAATCCTCTCCGATGACGTGGAGTTCAAGGAACTGGGCCTCCTCATAATCGACGAAGAACAACGCTTCGGTGTACGGGCAAAGGAGAAGTTGAAGAAGTTTCGTCAATCCGTTGATGTGCTCGCCATGACCGCAACGCCTATCCCGAGGACGCTGCATATGAGCCTGATGGGAGTCAGGGACCTCAGCACTATTCAGACTCCACCTGCGGACAGGCTCTCCATTCAGACGTACGTGGCAAAATATGATGAGGGCATCATAGCAAAGGCCATAGACAGGGAGCTGGGCAGGGGTGGACAGGTCTTTTTCGTCCACAACCGGGTTCAGACCATTGACCGAATGGCGCACAAGTTGCAAGCTCTCGTGCCTCAAGCCAGGTTCGACATTGCCCACGGTCAGATGAAGGAGAGGGATCTCGAGAGGGCAATGATGAGATTCTTGGCAAAGGAGACCGATGTGCTGGTGTGCACCACGATTATAGATTCGGGGCTGGATATTCCTTCCGCCAACACCATTATCATCAACGCCGTTGATCGTTTCGGGCTTTCCGAGATTTATCAGCTCAGGGGGAGGGTGGGAAGAGCGAATGTGAAGGCCTATGCCTATCTCCTGATCTCCGGTCACGCCACACTCAACGGTGATGCGCAAAAGAGGATAAAGGTATTGATGGATTTTTCACAATTAGGCTCAGGGGTTAACATTGCCCTGCACGATTTGAGGATACGGGGAGGGGGAAATATACTCGGTTTCAGTCAATCTGGCCATATCAAGGCCATCGGGTATGAGCTCTACCTGAAGTTGGTAGAGCAGGCCTTGGCTGAGCTCAAGGGAGAGGTCTGGCATGAGGAAATATCCCCTGAGGTAATTACCGATCTACCGATATTCATCCCCCGACGGTATATCGAGGAGAGCGATGTCAGACTTGACATCTATAAGCGTCTGTCTACTATTAAGGAGGTGGCCGAATTAGAGGAAATAGCACGTGAGATCGAGGATAGGTTCGGCCCGCCACCCACGGAGGTGGCCAATCTTCTCGCCATTATCAGGATCAAGATAGGCCTTAAGAGGATTGGATCGACGAGGCTCGATATTGCGGATTCCTCCATGATATTTTCCTTCTCAAAGGACACACCGCTGCCCAGTTCTCATCTCGTTGAGAACGCGATGAGCCGGCCCGAGCGTTTCCGTTTTCTATCGGATCAGAAGCTCATGATTGCGAGCAGCCAGCGGGGATCCCTGGCGATTCTCGAGGAGGCAGAGGAGATCGTTGACGGGCTTTCTAAATCCCTGTAAGGCCAATGCAGCGTTCGATTGGAGAGGAGGAGAGATTGTCCTTGCAAATAAACTGATAAAGCTGTAATTTGAGATAGTTAGAGTAGGTCGATTCGTTTTTTAAAGGGTATCCGGGCACCATGAGATATCGCGTCGTTTCATTGTTGGGTATGCTTGTGATCTGTACATGGTCGGCCTGTTCCACCAGCACGGAGTCCAATCTAGGCGTGATCATCAGGGTAGGTGATCGATCGATTACAGGAAAGGATATTACCAGAATCGTGAAGTTCACCTCCATTGAAAACGGCATCCCCCTGAGCGTTGTCTGGGCATCCATTAATGGCCTTGTGAACAAGATCGTGGATGATTCCCTGATTCTGGAGTATGGGAAGGACAAGGGTATTCGGTTGGATGAAATTGAGCTGGAAAGGGCCATACAGGATATCATGAGGGATTATCCGGAGGATAGCTTCAAGGAAACCCTCTTGACGAGGTGCATAGAATATAATGAGTGGAAGCAAAGACTAGGAGAACAACTACTCATTCGAAAGATCGTTGGGGAGCGGACCGAGTCAATAGGCACTATTTCCTATGAAGCGATCCGATCATACTACGAGCAGAGGCGCGGGGAGTTTTCGCATCCCCCACGGGTGAAATTCATACATGTCATTGCCAACTCGAGGAGCGATGCGGAAGCCGTGCTGTCGCGGCTCAAGGGTGGAGAAGACATGGAGAAGATGGTGCAGGGGTTTTCCCTCAACCATGGTATTCAGGGAGACTGTGGAATGAACTGGTACACCAAGGATATGCTTCCTCAGGGCCTCGCTGAGGCGGCATTTTCTCTACCAGTTGGGCAGATAAGCCCCATTATTAAAACGCCCTACGGCTTCCACCTGATAAAGGTGGTAGAACGGGAGTTGGCCGGGAGCAAAGACCTCCTGGAGGTGATGGGGGAGATAGAGGAGACCCTTCTCAGCAAGGATAGAGAGCGTTATTACACCCGGTGGCTTGACGAGTTGAGGAAGACCTACCCCGTTACCGTGAACTACACCCTCTTGGATACGATAAGGACGATGAATGAGGATCATTAGTCCGGTGCGAACATGGCAAAGCTCGGCCTTGTCCCGCCTGGGATTTTCCCGATCCAGGTATTGCCGTGAGGTGCCTGGCAGACGGCCGAGAAGCTCGGAGAGGATCATGAGCAAGGGTAGCGTGGCCTTTGTCCTCGCTTTGCTCTGTATGCTCTGCACGGTGGCACCCTATGATCTACGCGCGGAGATAACCAATAGAGTGGTAGCGACGGTGAACAGCGACATCATCACCCTCTTTGAGCTCAACAACTCCATCGAGGAGGTAACCGGGCTCAGCGTTGCGAATTTGAGGCTGAGAGATGAGGACCGTTTTTACCAGGTACGCAGGGCTGTGTTGAATAATCTCATTAACCAGAAGATCACAGAACAGCAGATACGTAAACTCGGAATAAAGGTTACGGAAAGGGATATCGACGAGGCGATCGAGAAGTTGAAAGAAGAAAACAATGTGACCCAAGAGGAACTGCTCTCTGCCCTGAGATTAGAGGGCATCACGCTCAAGCAGTATAGGGAGCGGATAAAGAAGGAAATCGAGCGTTCTCGTTTGGTAAACTATGAGGTGAAATCCAAGATAGTGATCACGGAAGAGGATTTAAGGGACTACTACCGGGAGCATATCGAGGTATTTGCGGAGACCCATAGGGTAAAGCTGGCTCGGATCCTGCTGAAGATCGACAATCCGGGCTCGAAGGAGGGGCTTGCTACGGCAAGGGATTTGGGCGGGCAGATAGTGAAGAACTTGGAGGAAGGCGCGAATTTTTCCGATATGGCAAAGGCATATTCCCAGGGCCCCGCTGGACCAGAAGGGGGATATCTCGGTTGGATACCCTTTGATCAACTCGATCCATCGCTCAAAAAAAGGATAGTGAAACTCTCCCCTGGTGAATATACTGAGTTGCATAGGTGCCCGTACGGCGTTCAGATCGTGCAGCTCATCGATGAAAGAAAGGAAGGGGTAAAGCCCTTTGAAGCGGTACGCGATGCCATTTACTCAGAGATCTTCAAGAGCAAGGTTGAGGATAAATACGCGGCGTGGCTCAGCAAACTCAGGGAGGAATCCTTTATCAAGGTGGTGTTTTAGATGGACCCATGGAATCATAACAACGCTGGAGGGGAAGCCCAGGAAGAGGTAGGCCTGGGACAGCTGCTGAAGAGGACCCGAGAGGAACGGCAAATCGAGCTCGATGAGGCATTTAGGGCCACGAGGATACGGCGTCATACCCTTGAGGCATTGGAACATGAGCGCTGGGATGAGCTTCCTTCACAGGTCTTCGTGAAGGGCTTCCTCAAGACCTATGCGGATTTCCTTAGGCTGAGCAAGGAGTTGGTGCTTGAGCTCTATGAGAATAGTTCCCCTGCTGAAGGGGATAAAGCGGAGCTCCTAAAACAGGTGAGTCCTCGGAGGAAACGGTGGCCCCTGGGCATTATTCTTTCCCTTTTGGCAGTGGCCTTGATCGCGAGCATCGCGTATCTTATGCGGGCGGATGTCTCGCTCGTGGACAAGAGCTTTCAGTACCTAAGAACAGAGAAGCCCATTGAAGAGGAAAAGGGCACAGCAGTTCAGGAGGAGATAGGGGACCGGGTTACAGAAGAAGAGGGGGAGCTCCCTTCAAGGATCGAGGAGGAAGGCGAAGGGGAGAAAGAGGCCATTGAACCACCAGAATCCGTTGAGGAAGGGGATCTCGCTGAGATCGCCACCGTTGAGCAACAAAAGGAGGAGGGACCCCCTCCCCCGAGATACATTCTCACCGCGAATGTGAGGGATCGAACCTGGATTGCCATCTTTGTGGATGATCAACCGGTTAAGGAGTACCTATTTCAGCCAGGAGAAACCATTACGTGGACGGCGCAGAAGGGATTTGACATTCTCGTGGGTAACGCAGGAGGAATCGATTTTTCCCTGAACGGTAAGGAGATTGGCACACTTGGTGTCGAAGGAAAGGTGGTGAGAGTAAAGCTGCCCAAGGATGAGCAGTGAGAGGGCGAGTGCATTGAGGGGAGAGCTTGGAGGTAGGTAGTTGGAAAACGTGTATGATATCTTTAAGGAGCGGGGGTTTATTGAACAGGTAACCGATGAGGGCATGCTCAGGGAAGTGCTTGCCTCCCCGATTAGTTGCTATATAGGCTTCGATCCCACCGCGAAGAGCCTGCATGTGGGGAGCCTGCTTCCCATCATGTCGCTCGCGCATATGCAGCGGCAAGGGCATCGGCCCATTGCGGTGGTAGGGGCTGGAACGGCCCTCGTGGGAGATCCAAGCGGTAAGGATGAGGCGAGACGCGTGATGTCCAGGGAGGAGATCGACGCCAATGCCGAGGGTATAAAGAGGCAGCTTGCGCGGTTTATCGAATTCAGCGATGGAAAGGCCCTCATGGTCAACAACGCGGATTGGCTGACACCCTTGAACTACATAGAGTTCTTGAGGGATATTGGCAGACATTTCAGCGTCAACCGGATGTTGGCTGCAGAGAGCTATCGCCAGAGGTTGGAATCAGGGCTGAGCTTTTTGGAGTTCAATTACATGCTCCTTCAGGCATATGACTTCTGGCATCTGTATAAACACTACGACTGTATCCTCCAGATGGGCGGCAATGATCAGTGGGGGAACATCTTGGCCGGCGTTGATTTGACCAGAAGGCTCGAGGGAGGGGTTATCCATGGTTTGACCTTTCCCTTGATCACGGTTGCCGATGGCCAGAAAATGGGAAAAACGCACAGAGGTACTATATGGCTCGATCCAGAGCTTACCTGCCCCTACGAGTACTACCAGTACTGGATTAATACGGATGATAGGGATATCAAGAGGTTCCTCTGCTACTTCACCTTTCTGCCCATGGAGGAGATAGAGGAGCTTTCCGGGCTGGGGGGTAACGACCCGCGAGTGGCGAAAGAGGTCCTGGCCTACGAGACGACGAAGCTATGCCATGGTCAGAAGGAGGCCGAGAGGGCCAGAAGCGCTGCAGGACAGTTGTTCGGCGAGAAGGCCGGTGATGATCTTGAGGGAGTTCCCACCTATTCCATGACCCTTGAGGAGCTCGGTGACGGCATTGAGGCCTATATTCTCTTTCAGGATACGGCACTCTGTACCACGAGAAGCCAAGCGAGGCGGTTGATTTCCCAGGGGGGTGCCTATGTGAATGGAGAGAGGATCCGGTCATTTGAAACAAAGATCGGGCCTGATTATATACGGAACAACGCCATCTTGCTGAGAGCGGGAAAGAAGAGATACCTCAGAGTTCACATTACAAATCCATAATCGGTCATCCCATTGCCCTTCACCAGCGCTCAGATTCCCCCTCATCAGTTCACCTATGGAGTGTGCCCAAGGAACGAATGAAGGAAAAGAGAGAAAGACAGAAGAGTGCCCCGGAGGGAATCGGCGATCTCGCAGGGGCGGCTCAGTCCGATTCAAGGCCTGTTCCGACCGATAAAGAGAGCTCGCTGGTTGCCTATGATCCTCTCCAGGCGTATTTGTGGGAGATAAGGAGATACAGGCTTCTCACCAAGGAGGAGGAGATAGAGCTCGCCATCAGGTACAGGGAGCAGAATGATCAAGAAGCGGCTAAGATGCTCATCCTCGCAAACCTCAGACTGGTGGTAAAGATCGCCATGGATTTTCACCGGTTCTGGATGAAGAACCTTATGGATCTTATACAGGAGGGAAATATCGGGCTGATACAGGCGGTTAAGAAATTCGATCCGCATAAGGGCATCAAGTTCTCCTACTATGCCTCATTCTGGATAAAGGC
>QMLW01000115.1 GCA_003646935.1 Deltaproteobacteria bacterium | reverse complement strand
GTTTCCTATTGTCTCACACATGGAATAATGGAATGGTGGAATATTCCAATTGTGAGCGAAGCGAACTAAGTTCAGAGCTATTGCGCATAGGTCCTCAAAGCCACTCTCTCCGTGTAATGCGATCAGGCATTCTTCTTATCCAGTATCTCTTTTATCCTCTGGGAGAGTGCCCCCATCTCGAAGGGCTTCTGGATGAACCCATCACAGCCCCGCTCAAGGATCTGGGAGGCCTGGCCTCGTACTGACCCTTTCTGGCATAGCCGAGCAGCTGCCTGGTGAGCTTTGAGCCGCTGTCAACGAGCTTCTCGATGGCCTTGAGCCTCTCGTGGTGGGGGTGAGTTGGATCGGTGTTGAGCAGCATGAGCGAGGCGTTGCCCATAATGCCGGTGAGCAGGTTGTTGAAGTTGTGGGCGATGCCGCCCGCTAGGGTTCCGAGGGCCTCCATCCTCTGGGCGAGGTGAAGCTGCTCCTCCAGTTGCTTTCTTTCCGTGACATCCTCATAGATCAATAGAATCTCTGAATTCCTGAATTTACTGACTAAAGGAGCTATTTCCGGCGGAAGGTATTTTGACCATGGTACGCGTAATCATATGTATAGGTGGTATGTTTGTTCGGTGAAGGTGATCAATACAGGATGGAAAAGCAAAATATAGTGCACAGAGTTTACCGCGAGCTCCCTATAGCGGGAATCATCACATCATGCCTTTCCCCTGGTCCTCTCCTCTAACCACCTGAACCAGGTCTCCAGGCCCTCGCCGGTGGTGCAGGAGATAGGAATGACGGTAAGCTTCGGGTTCACCTTGCGTGCCTCTTCCTTGAATCGCTCCATGTCGAAGCTCAGGTGGGGTAGAAGGTCAATCTTGTTGAGGATCAGCACGTGGGAGACCTGGAACATGAGGGGATACTTCCCGGGTTTATCGTCTCCCTCCGTGGTTGAGATGATCATGGCCTTGTGGTGCTCGCCGATATTGAACTCCGCGGGACACACTAAATTTCCCACATTCTCCACCACCAGGAGTCTTACGCCATCGAGGGCCAGCTCGGGAAGTGCATCCCTCACCATGTTCCCATCGAGGTGGCAGGCGCCGCCGGTGTTGATCTGAACCGTGGGAATCGCGTGTGCAGCGATCCTCTCCGCATCATATGAACTGGTGATATCTCCCTCAATGACCGCCATAGGCGTAGATTCCTTCAATGCCTCGATACTCCGCTCAAGCAGTGTGGTCTTACCCGCCCCGGGGCTTCCCATGAGGTTGACCACCACGATTCCCCTGTCATCAAAGAGGTTCCTGTTCTGGTATGCAATGCGCTCGTTCGCCTCGAGGATGTGTTTGACGACCTTTACTTCCATCTTCAATCTCTCTTTCTAGCGTGCCTGGTCCAGCAGCACCTTGTCCATTAATCACTTCAGCACGTGATGCTCTGGATGAATCCGTAGGTAAGGGGTGCATTAGGCTCACCTGTTAGCCGCCAGAAGGCGTAAATCCCTGCTTATGGGCCAACATATCCAAGTGTAGGGTAGTGAGATTTTCCAGCTCAAGAGGCCCAGGGGACCCGACAAGCCTCCTATCCAGGGTCTTAATGTAGCGCTTGCATTTCCTGCAAAAATCAATGCGATATCCCTCTTCTTCCTCGCCCGTGAAATAGCCCAGGTCCTTTGCCCTTTCATTCTCACAGAAGGGGCACTTAATCCGTGGATAGGTCCATTCATAGCCACAGAGCTCGCAGTGGAGGAATCTCTTCCCCTCATCGCTGAAGTAGGCCATATCCGGGGATGAACCGCACAAGGGACACCAACCGTGATTCCAAGTGCGCTCTTGAATCCCCTCTGCGGCCGATTCCCTTAGGTATTTCATTGAGGGCCATACGGCCATGTGGGCCAAGAACTTTACTACCATCGGCGAGAGCGTTACCTCTTGCGCCATGGTGGTGAGTTTCACCTCATCGCCTGAGAGAAACGCCCCTATGACATCGTTCACCCACTGGGGATTCCCCTCTACCGCCTGGAATGCCCTCTTCAATGCCTCTCTATCCTTCCTCTCGGTGGAGGACAAATGCTGCAAGAGTCGTTGAAACAGCACGGCTGCTGCCTCATGATCAATGGGCAAATCCTCCCTTGAGAATAAGGGAAATCCTTCCCTCGCCTTTAGTTCGCGAATCGACGCATCCTTTACCTTATAGGCAACCTCGGGCTCGACCTCATCCACAAAACCGAGTAAGTCCCGGTATGCCGAGAGGACCTCCTTGTACATAGGCCTCTGTTGCATGAGTCGATCTATCTGTTCTAACAGCTTCTCGGGCATGGGCTGTCACCCCGCAGTCATGCTGGATTTGAGACAAAAAGGGTGCCCCCGCACTGTCTCATGGGCACCCTTTTTATCAGCCGCTTCCCTAACTGGCCAATCCCTTGAGCATCTGCCACTCTTTGGAGAGCTCTCTTAGAGGCCGTGCGATCCGCTTGAGGGCTGTCTTTCGGTCTATACCCATCGGCGTTATCACCGCGTGCGCATACTCATGGTACTTGGAAGGCTCATCCGCCAAGAGATAAAAGACCCTCACCTCCTCGAGGCCGGTCACTACTGCATGGGGGTATTTGGATTTCACCTCGGCCAAACGCTTCTTGGCCAAGGCAACCATCTCAGCTCGATCACCGAAATTCATGGCCCCTGTTGGGCAGGTCTTGACGCAGGCCGGCAGAAGTCCATTATGAACCCTGTCCACGCACATGGTACACTTTGCCATGTAGCCTGTCCCCGGCTCTGCCCTGGGTATGTCATAGGGGCAGGACTCCCTCACATCCTGACTATTTTCCTTTTTTAACTTATCCGTGTACAGCACCGCGCCGGTGAGCTGATCGATAACGATGGCCTGCTGATCCTCCACTATCATCTTGCAGGGCGGCTCAAGACAATGCCTGCACTGATCGGGGAAGAAGTACCACACCGGTTTATCGTCATCTCTCCTGTGTTCGGAAAAACGTACCAGCTTGTAAGTGTAAAAGGAGAGATCCTCAGGATTCTGAAATCCTCCCCTGTTTTGGGTCTTGGTTGCCGGGAGTTGATTCCACTGCTTGCAGGCAATCTGGCAACCCCTGCACCCCGTACATAGGGTGGTATCAATAAAAAATGCCTTTCCTTCCATCGGATTACCTCCTTTACATCTTTCTCACATTTACCATGAAGGCCTTGGATTCGGGTATTCTGGTGTTGGGATCGCCGGTGGAAGGGGTCAGGAGATTGGCGGAATCGCCGCCGTCCTTGGGATAGACCCAACCATAGTGCCACGGTACCCCCACCTGATGGATCACGTTACCCTGAATCTTGAAAGGCCTAAACCGAGGGGTGACAACGGCAACGGCCTCGATCTTTCCGCGAGCCGATTCCACAATAACCTTCTCGCCCTTCTCGATTCCCCTCAGGGAGGCAAGCTCCGGGCTCATCTCCACGAAGACCTGGGGCTGCGCCTCCAGCAACCACGGCTGCCACCTGGTCATCACCCCTGTCTGCCAGTGCTCGCTCACCCTGTAGGTGGTACACACGAAGGGATACCTGGGATCACACGTCTTGTAGACATCCATTTCGGTGCCATAGATGGGAGCCGTGGGATTGATGAGCTGGCCGGACAAGATGTTCTTCTCAACGGGACACTCCAGTGGCTCGTAGTGCTCGGGAAACGGGCCGTCTGCCCTGCCAGGGCCGAAGATATGGGCATGTCCCTCCGGTTTCATAATGAAGGGATACTTGGTTTTGGGATTGGGCGTGCCGTCCGGATTGAGCATGGGAGGCCAGCCGCCATCTGGCACATCACCTATCCATTTTGCCCCATCCCATCGGATGACGGGATGCTCTGGATCCCAGGGCTTTCCGTATTTATCCACGGAGGCGCGGTTGTAGATGATGCGCCTGTTTACCGGCCAGCACCAGGACCACCCCAGATTCAACCCTATGCCTGAGGTTTCCCTCATTCGTCTGGCAGCCATATTCCCTTTGTTCGTGTAGGAGTTGCAGTAGAGCCAATTGGCGCTGCTGGTCGAACCATCTGCCTGGAGAAAGGCAAAGCTGGGGACCAGCTCCCCTCTCTTGAACGACTTTCCCCCCACGGTCACATCTTTCAGGAAATAGCCGTTGATCTCCTTTGCTACCTTGTGGGAATCGAATTCCCCCTTGGTAGTGTAATTCCACTTCAGGTTGAGGATGGGCTCTGGGAATACTGCATTGGCATCCCTCCGGTAGAGGTACCGCACCTTCTTGAAGAGATCCGACATGATATCCCCGTCCGGTCTCGCATCACCGGGCGGCTCCGCCGCCTTGTACCGCCACTGCATCCATCGACCGCTGTTGGTTATGGAGCCCTCTTTCTCCACGGAAACAGCACAGGGAAGCATGAATACCTCTGTTTTGATGGTCTTCGGATCCATATTGGGGCCCTTCCAAAACGAGCCCGTCTCATTGTCGAAGATATTCACATTCACCAGCCAATCAAGGTTGGCCAATGCCTGGCGTGTCTTGTTCGCATTGGCGCCTGAGCCTGCGGGATTCTGACCCCATGCGAAGAAACCCTTGATAGTGCCCTTGTACATCTCATCGAAGATATCGAGCCAGCTGTAAGTCTTACCCGCATCCAGCTTGGGCATCCACTGGTAACCGAACTCGTTCTCCGGCCTTGCCCTCCCGCCGAAGAAGGACTTCAGCAGGCTCACCATGTACTTGGGCTCATTCTGCCACCAGTTCGCGCTCAAGGGATCATTGCTCTTGGGCCTTCTGGTGAGGTAGTCATCAAGCCTTGGCCACGTGGTGCTCGGGTTTGCCAGGTACCCGGGCCATATGTGGAAGAGAATGCAGTGATCGGTGGAGCCCTGGACATTGGACTCACCTCTCAGGGCATTCACGCCGCCCCCGGCAACGCCCATATTGCCGAGCAGCAGCTGGATTATCGCCATTGCTCGAATGTTTTGGACGCCCACCGTATGCTGGGTCCACCCCATGGCATACATGATGGTTCCGGCTTTTCCCCTTGCCCCGGTTTCAGAGTACATCTCGTAAACCTTCAGAAGGTCCTCTTTCGGCGTTCCGGTAATCGCCGAAACGGTATCAAGGTCGTACCTGCTGTAGTGCTGCTTGAGTTGTTGGAGAACGCATCGGGGATCCTGGAGGGTCCTGTCTTTTCTCGGAACCCCATCCGCATCCTTCTCAAAGGCCCACATGCCCTTGTCATAGCTGCGGGTCTTAGGATCATACCCGGAGAAGAGCCCGTCCTTGAACTCATACGTATCTCTTAGGATAAAGCCTGCATTGGTATACTCGGCCACGTATTCGGTAAAGTACTTGTCGTTTTCAATAATGTATTTGATCATACCCCCCAGAAAGGCGATATCCGTACCCGATCGCAGTGGTGTGAAAAAATCGGCCTTCGAGGAGGTTCGCGTAAATCGTGGGTCTACGCTGATAAGCTTACCGCCCTTCTTCATGGCCTCTCCTACCCACTTGAATGAGATGGGGTGGTTTTCAGCAGCGTTGGAACCCATGATTAGGATACAGTCACTGTTCTTGATATCGATCCAGTGATTGGTCATCGCGCCGCGTCCGAACGACTCTGCCAGAGCCGCAACCGTTGCGCTGTGTCAGATACGGGCCTGGTGCTCGATATAGACCAGCCCCATAGCCCTCATCATCGCCTGCAGCGGCCAGCACTCCTCGTTATCCAGCGCTGCGCTTCCAACGTGGGCTATCGCCTCGGTTCGATTCACGACCTCTCCCTTGCTGTTCTTGTGGATGAAGGTTTCATCCCTGGTCTTCTTGATATTGAGGGCGATCTTATAGAGGGCCCAATCCCAGGAAACCTTCTGCCAGGCATGGCTATAAGGCTTTCGGTAATAGGGCGTTACCAATCGATTTTGGTTGTTCACCAGCTGGCTGAGGGCAGCTCCCTTTGAACAGAGGCTGCCTTCGTTGATGGGATGGTCTGGATCGCCCTCACAATTGATGACCCTGCCTCCCGCCCCTTTGCTGGTGTGGACGATGATTCCGCAGCCCACGGCGCAGTACGGGCAGATGGTAGTGGATTCCTTCGCATACCGAATCCTCAAGGTCTGGGCGTATGATTTGACCGGTTTCAGATCCATGCCCAAGCCGAGTGCCATCACGCCCGCCGCGGTGCCAGCGGAGATCTTCAGAAACTCACGTCTATTCACCTTCATACTCCATCTCCTTTTTTAGTATTATAAAAAAATATCCCAATTGTTTACCGTAAAAAATTGATTTCTTGCTTTCGCCTCCTTTCAATGAATTGACTATGACCGATGCCTTACAATAGGACATTCACAAGTCCTTACGTATTATCATTCTTAAATAAAATAGATTGTCAATACTCTTTTCACAAAAAAATTCCCCGTGTTCTCACACGGGGAATTTTGGGTGGCTCTTCGCAGAGCCGAAGTTATTCTCGGCGATAGCTACTCGACTGGATAGCCCGCCTTTACCCAGGCCTTCCAGCCGCCGTCCATGTTTTTAACGTTCTTATAACC
>QMLW01000114.1 GCA_003646935.1 Deltaproteobacteria bacterium | reverse complement strand
TGAGATCCACGCCACCTGGATTAATCACGATCCTATCGCTGGATATTCCATGTATATCCCGAACCTTTTGTTTCATATACTTGCTTAGCACCATTACCCTTAAGGCCTTTTTAAGACACAGCTTCTCAACAAACCGTCGAGTGTTCACATGAGGCAAATTCCTCAATAGATGGTTCTTTTGGTGTGATAGCAAGTATTCCTCATGGCTTGGGGAGTGAAACACATAGAGGATGGGTACGTGTGCGAGCTTTCGCGCAGCTAGAAGAAGGAAAAAGTTAAACGGTTGGTGAGATACTGCTACCTGAAAAGGACTGCCTTCGGAGAAACTGCGATAAAATCTAAGGGGATACTTCCGGAGGGAAATGAATCCTCGAATCAGATCCCCTTGGGAAGCGCTATAGGAACCCTCCCGAACTCCCCTCACATCCCTGATAACCCATGGAGAAGGATCAGCTTGTCTGGTAATAGCATACACCTCTACACCTCTCTTGGCCAATCCAGTCGCCTGGTGATATAGGACCAGTTCAGATCCGCTGGTGGGATTCTCTAAAGGAACATCGGCTATGAATAGGGCTCTCATGCCTGCGTCTCATCTCTATAGCACGCATACCCCCTTATAAACCCTACGGCATACGCGAGAGATACCGTGAGATAGATCAGGTGTCCCTTGCATGCCCTTTTCACCATGTTCACGAGATAGCGGGCTGCTCGATAGGAGAAGGATCTTTGTACCATGAACTCCCTTCCATGGGTATGGGGTGTCTCGAACACCCATTGCGGATAGAATTTATTGCAAAATCCCGCTAACCTTCCGTTGCGGTAGAACTGTGTAATAAGCAGGGGCAGTGTATTGGGAGGGAGGTGGGAGTAGTGAACACCAGGAACCACGACCACACGGCATCCTGCCCTTCTGAATTCCCTCCTGAGGTAAGGGTCCAGGCCTCTCGGTATCAGCTCGTTTTCTCCGCCAACCCCTTTAAATACATCCTTTCTCATGATCAAAAGGGGGTGTTCGGCGAGGTCTGAATCGGTAATCTCATTTACGGGCGGGGTGAATCTACGGGGCACCTCCCTCATCACCCGCCTCACAAAGGGGGTTGCACCCGGTGGAATAACATTGATACCTCCTGCCATGCCTATCGACCCATGCGCTTCCAGAACATGATACAATTTCTCTATTGCATCTGCAGAAGCTAAGCTCGTATCGTCATCGAGCGTTAGGAGATAGCGGGCCCTGGCAATATCAGCACCCGTATTGATAGCCCTTCCCTGTCTCGGATCACCCTTAACGATTATCGTCTCAAAATCCTGAAAGCTCTGCTCTGATAGCTGACTCAATAAGGCGGGAAACAGGCCGTTTCGGTAACCATCTGATGTGGGGATGATAATCGAGACCTTGGGATAGCCCTCACGGGTTCGTAATTCAGTGTCAAGCCGCCTAATCTCCCTATCAGGAGGAATGCCGCGGTCATTCCTGTAAAGGACAAACTCCCTATTCCTGTTGACTGCTTTGTTCATTCGCCACGTTTCAATATGGGTTCTACCAATGATATTAGTCGATCATCTCCCTCAGTGATACTGCCGGCGTTGAGTCAACCTTTTCATCCAAATAAAGCCTGGCCCAGATCTCGAAGACCACGATGCTCCAGATACGGTGGCCTAACTCCTGGCGCCCGCTGGTGTGCTCATCCAACATCCACCTTATAAATTCTTTTTCGAACAAGTTCCTCCGGCGAAATGTATCGCTCGACAAGACCCGGCTTGCCAGCCCTCCCAATTGCCCCTGCAGCCAGGCCGAGATCGGTATGGTGAATCCCTGTTTCCTCTGCTTTAGTATCTTGCCGGGCAAGGCGCGAGAGAAGGTCTTCTTTAGTATGTATTTGGATGTGAGGCCATGAATCTTATAGTTAAATGGTATCCGTGCGGCGAACTCTACGAGTTCTCTGTCGAGAAAGGGCACCCGCACCTCCAGCCCATGGGCCATGCTCATACGATCTACCTTGAACAGGCAATCATCGGGCAAGTACGACACGGCATCCGCATATAGCATCTTCTCTCGAATATCGGTCACCTGTGCTTCCGAGAGAAGCTGATCCCTATACCCGATTGCATCGAAATCCCCTAACTCATCCTTGAACGCCCCTGAATAGAGCGCCTGACGGAACCGGCGAGAAACAGCGGTTCTTCTGAGAAAACCCGCCTCCATATCGGCGTTCATATCGGACAAAAATCGCCGTATCTTCGTCATAAGGCCTGTTCCATAATCAGCGGCGACGGCTAATTCAGCGCTTGCTTTCTTGAGGGGGTTACGAACGAAACCGGGAAGCCTTTGAAATGCTATCCTGTATTGGTTTCTCCTGGTCCACTCATATCCTCCAAAGACCTCATCGCCCCCGTCGCCCGAGATCGCTACCTTTACCGTCTCGCGGGCCAGCTTCGAGATATAATAGGTGGGTATAATGGAGTTATCGAAGAAGGGCTCATCCAGGTGCCAGAGCAACACAGGAAGTATTCGCGTCATCTCAGGATCGACCCTGAATGCATGGTGCGTGGTGTGAAAGCAATCGGCTACCATGTGGGCGTACGGGAGTTCATCATCTCCTCCGGAGGCATACCCGAGGGTGAAGGTGTCGAACTGCCGTTCTCCCACCATGCTCATCAAGGCCGCGATGATGCTCGAATCCACGCCACCGCTCAGAAAGACCCCCACCGGAACATCGCTTACTAGATGGCGTTTCACTGCTTTCATGAATGTATCGAGGAGGGCCTCGCTGAGCGCCTCATCCCTGAGTTCGGTTTTGGGAAGGTATTGAATCGCCCAGTATGAGGTGATAGTGATCTCACCGCTTTCGAGTACCATATACGATGCGGGAGGTAGCTTCTTGATATCCCTGAAGATAGTGTATGAGCCGGGGATATAGCCATAGGTGAAGTAGTGATCCAGCGCCGTGATATCCATGTCCCTCGATACCTCATCGATAGCAAGCAAGGCCTTGATCTCCGATGCAAAGTAGAAGTTCCCATCTTTGAGCACATAAAAGAGCGGTTTTATGCCCATGGGATCTCGCGCTAAAAGCAATCTGCCCTTTATTTGGTCCCACAGTGCAAATGCGAACATGCCGCGTAAGCGGTCCACGCATCGATCGCCTCTGTCCTCGTAAAGGTGAATGATCGCCTCTGTATCACTATGTGACTTAAACCTATGCCCCTTGCCTTTGAGCTCTTCGGTGAGTTCTTTATAGTTATAAATCTCCCCGTTAAAGACAATAAGAACCGAATCGTCCTCATTCCCGAGGGGTTGATTTGCCTGTTCGGAAAGATCAATAACCGACAACCTCCGGTGACCCAATCCGACAACGCTGCCGCTCGTTCGAGTATAATGGTATCCCTCGCTGTCAGGCCCGCGGTGTACGAGCCTCCGGGTCATCACCTGTAAGGTCCCAGCCCAATCATAGGAGCTGTCTTTTTGATCAACGATAAATCCACAGATTCCGCACATTGTTCCCCCTAAGAACGGAGGGCCTGCATGATATCTTGAGTTCTTTGAGCCACAATCTTCCAGTTTCGTTCTCTCTCCACGTAATTACGTCCCTCGTCTCCCATGTTCCGCCTCAGGACGTCATCCCTCAAAAGGCGGAGTATGGATTCGGCAAGTGCGCTAGCGTCCTCCGGTTTCACCGTAATCCCCAGACCCCTTTTTTCGAGATCGACGATTTCCGGAATGACGCCCGTCCGGCTCGCTACTACCGGTTTCTTGCAGGCGAAATACTCGAGGATCTTTAGAGAAGATCGCCCGCTCTGGAAGTTAATGGCCCTTGAATAGGGAGCGGTTGCCACATCGAATGCATTCACATAGAGATAAAGCTTTTCCCATGGTACCTTACCGGTGAAGATAAAATATTCCTCTAAGCTCTTTTGCCTTACCAATTCAGGCAAGTGTTCTCCCCACAGGCCATGGCCCACGATCAGAAAACGAACGTCCTCTGTTTCCTCGGTAATACGCGAGGCCGCCTCAATTAAGTATTCGATCCCATCCCAGGGAAAGAAATGTCCCACAAAGCCTACTACCTGAAGATCCTGATTCAAGCCGATCTTCCTTCTGGCCTCCTTGGGGTCCATCACCGGCATTCGGTCCGAATTGACGCCATTGAGAATAACCGATACCCTGACCCGGGGGAGACGATAGTGCTCCAGGATTCTGTCTCTTATCCCTGGGGCCACACATATCAGGTGACTGGAGGCTCGGTAGTTAAGGCTTTCAAAGGCCAATATGACCCTTTTTCTAAGCCTGCTCAAGGGCTCGGATTCTACCTCATCAATGGTCAGGCCGTTGACCTCGGTGATGATCGCCTTGCCGAGTAACCTGCTCAGCAAGGCGGGAAATACCGTGAGATAGGCCTGGCGCCAATACACGACATGCGGCCTCCAAAAGACCAGTTGGACCATGATGAAAAAAGGTGAGAAAAGCTCGTAGATAAGGGTTCTCAAGAAACGTAGCGGAATAATCGGCACATATGCTATCCTTACCGGGGTTGGGTGAGGGTAGCGAGCGTAGCCTGGAACGATCAACCTCACCTCGTTTCCTAAACGATAGAGGTTTTCCGAGACCTCCATGATATGCCGAACCGATCCGAGGGAACCGGATGTGCCGGAAAGATCTGCGCTGCACAGATAGAGTATCTTCATTTTTTCTCGTACAATGCGGATATCCACTTCGGATATCTCTTGCCTATCAAGGTTCCTGCCAATGAGGTTGCAACCGAAATGATCGACCGCCTCGGTGGTTGCCTTTCCTTATGCCCACATTGGGGGCATAAGGCGTCCTTATCCCACTCCCAGCGATGTCCATAGTTTCTCCGTATCGCTATTAGCCATGATGGATACGTTTTCTCACGTGACCCAGAAAATCGATATTCCTTGAGCTGATAGGAGGGAAAGACGCCCTCTAGATTCGAGAAGTCAAATGAACGAAGATGCAGGTGAATATGGTACACATGACCGCAGCGGGAACAACGGGTCTGTTTCCTGGCGAGGTCCTCATGAAAGGGAACGGAAATCAACACATATCGCTTTGCTACCCTCTGGATTTCGCTGCAAGATGCCTCAAAAACCTCAGGGGGCAAATGCTCCAAAACCTCGGTTGACATCACGAGATCAAAGGCATGTTCAGGAAATGGCAAAATCTCGGAAGACGCTAAAACCCGATGACCTGAGCTCACCAGACTCAGGGCTGTGTAGCTGACATCAAGGCCCACCTTACGAATAGCCGAATCTATCGATCGCAGCAGGCTCCCATCTCCGCATCCCACATCAAGAACCGACCTTACATCCCGCGGAATCATGTCTACCGTGGCGGGGGTTCTCTCCTCTGCCGCCACATCTTCCTCGGCAATGGATGCCTTTTCGTAAAATGCTCTATAGTACGAAGCGCTCTTCATGGGAATTGTTCATCTCTCGTAACATTTTTGAACACTACACGTGACCATTGCGTAAGGCCAGACAGCTATTCTTAGTGAGACTCATGAACATGTTACCATTTCTCCAGAAACGTTCTCAGCCATACGTTCAGCACCAACAGGGTAAAAAGAGAAGCGGAATAATCCGCCCGCCCCTGCTTATGTCTGTCAAGGAGCTTGACTATCTCTTCTTTTTTGAAGATGTCCCTCGCGATACCTCGCTGGCTCAGCAGGATCTCCGAGAGCTCGCTCTCGGCATGCTTAAGCCACACATGAATGGGTGTTGAAAATCCTCTCTTGGGGCGTTCTATGATCTCTTTTGGAACCTCGGGCTTGAAGGCATCCTTGAAAAGGATCTTCGATCGCAGGAGATTGACCTTGGAGCTCTCAGGCAGTGCCGCAGCGAGCTCTACCAGACGGTGATCCAACAGCGGGGTTCTCAGCTCTATGGAGTTGGCCATGGACATCTTATCCATCATGATTAAGTGGCTATCTGCCAACCAGTGCTTGGTATCCACATAGATCATCTTATGGAGCCTGCTTGCCCGGGAAACTCCCCTGAGCGTCTCCCGCACCACATCATGGGAATTAAAGGCAGACTGCTGCCTGGCAAACTCGTCGTTGTACAGAATCGCCTTGTCTCGTTCGGAAAACCCACCGTAAATGACGGAGCTTCCAAGAAACACGTCTTCTATGGGCTTATTGACCCTTTGGGTGAAATTCTTTCCTACCGTACCATCCGGCATCAAGCCATAGAGAGGCAGGACAATCATGTTCCAGACAAATCGTGGTATATAGCCGAGGTAGGCCGAATAGACTGCCTCCCGGTATACATCATAACCTCCAAACAGCTCATCGCCTCCCACACCGGATAAAAGAACAGTCACGAATTGCTTGCTGAATCGGCACAGATCGTAGATGGGAATGGCAGCAGGATCCGCGAGTGGCTCATCCATAAAATATATCATTCGCTGAAGATTCTCGATAAAATCATCCAATCGTACCAGTATCTCATGATGGTCGGCCCCAAATTTCTCGGCGGCAATCTTCGCGAAAACACCTTCATTGTGGGGTCCCTCTTCCTCGTAGATTATGGTGAAGGTAGAGACGGTTTGCTGCGATGACTTGCTCATACTT
>QMLW01000113.1 GCA_003646935.1 Deltaproteobacteria bacterium | reverse complement strand
CTTCAGCTCTTCCAGCATTGGCCACACGGGGTTTACCGGCACCTCGGTGTGGATCGATCTTGAGAAAAGGGTAACAGTGGTGTTTCTCACAAACAGGGTCCATACAAGCAGGTCAAACGAAAAAATTAAGGGATTCCGGCCTGAACTCCACAACCTCATCATGCGAGAATTGGGATATTGCTAATGAACTTTTGGGTTAAGCTCCCTTCAATTATTATTGCTTGACATATTCATGAATATTGTACAATATTTCATGAAAATGAGATTTTAAAGGAGAATAAGATATGGCAAATTTACAAATCAAAGGTATACAGGATGCATTGTATGCAGAGATAAAAGATATGGCATCCGCTGAAAATCGCTCTGTGAGCCAACAGATCCTTTTTTTAGTGAAAGAGTATCTTGCCAGAAGAAAGGGCGTTCAAGCTCTTAAAACTCCTTCCCAGGTCTTGTTAGAGCTATCCGGTTCATGGGAGGATGAAAAGGGCATAGAGCAAATTATCGATGAGATCAAAGTCGCCCGAAAAAACTCTAAAAAGCTGGTAGAAGGATTTTGATGTACTTGCTCGATACGGATACGATTATCTTCAGTTTAAAAGGACATGCTGGTGTGAAGAAAAATTTGCAGCAGCATTTTTATGATCCTATAAAAATATGCGTCATCACGCTCATGGAGCTTTATTATGGGGCGTATAAGTCTCAAAGGATAGAAAGCAATCTAGCCAAGATAAAAACTATTGAAAATTCACTGGAAATTATACCGCTAGGCAAAGAATCGGTGGAGATTTTTGGAATCTATAAGGCGAAATTGGAAAAGGAAGGTGATCTACTTGACGATTTTGATCTGATCCTCGGTGCTTGTGCGTTATCTCATAATTTAGTGCTCGTTACAAATAACGTGAAGTATTTTCAAAGGATAGAAGGCCTCAAGATAACGAACTGGACTGAGTATCCCGCTTCTTCCCTATAGTCAACCTTTTTCATATCTCTAAAAATCATTTACAAAAATAGCCCCATACGTTAGTAAATATTCCTCTTTTTTCTTAATATTTGTGCAGGATTATACGGAGAATTAGTATATGGGTGATGACCTTCATATTCTGCCAAGAAATTCACATATTCACCTCATGGGTATCTGCGGTGTTGGCATGTCATCCCTGGCGGGGATACTCACGGAAAAGGGCTACACCATCACGGGCTCTGATCAGAACACCTATCCCCCGATAAGCACCTTTCTTGAGAGACTATCTATCTCAGTAAAAAAAGGCTATTCCCCTTCTAACCTTTACCCCGAGCCAGATCTTGTCATCGTAGGAAACGTTATCACCAAAGATAATCCAGAAGCAGGTGAATTGCTCCAGCTTGATATACCTTATCTTTCCATGCCACAGGCACTCAAAAAGTTTGCCATGGAAGGAAAGAAATCCATTGTCATTACCGGAACCCATGGAAAGACAACCGTGTCCGCGCTCACCGCATGGATCCTGGAAGTCGCCGGCATGGATCCGTCATTTATGATCGGAGGAATACCCAAAAATTTCAACCGCAATTTCAAATTGGGAAGCGACACATACTTCGTGATCGAGGGCGATGAATACGACACCGCCTTTTTCGATAAAGGCCCGAAATTCCTGCACTATGATCCTTACGTGGCTGCTATCACCAGTATCGAGTTCGACCATGCGGACATCTACAGGGGGATCGAGGAGATAGAGGATTCCTTCAGTCGGCTTATCCAACTCGTGCCTGAAGAGGGGGCGTTGTGCGTGAATGGCGATGACCCAATCCTGGGAGATTTAATCAAGAGAGCACAATGCCCTCTTTTGAGCTTTGCTATGCAAAGGGATGCCGACTTCACCCTCAGGGATAGAGCATCTAAAAATGGGCGGACGAATTTCACAATAGTACGCAGAGGCGAGGAGTACCTGCGGGTTGCCACCGATCTTTTCGGAAACCACAGCATATCCAATATACTCGCCTCAGTCGCAATCTCATCTCTGATCGGAATACCCCGGGAAACGATCGCCGAAGCCATTGAGAGCTTTAAAGGGGTGAAGAGGAGGCTCGAGTTTCTCGGGGAGCACAACGGCATTATCGTGGTAGATGATTTCGCCCACCACCCAACGGCGGTGAGGGAGACGATAGCAGCGGTGAAAGGACTTTACAAAAACCGGCGACTTATCGCTGTGTTTGAGCCCCGGTCAAATTCAAGCAGGAGAAACATCTTCCAGGTTGCCTATGCCTCCTCCTTTGATGATGCGGATCTCGTTATCCTGCCCGAACCCCCCATGATGGATACAATCCCTGTAGGTGAACGATTCTCCTCCGCCAAACTGGTCCATGACCTCAATGAGCGTGATGTCGAGGCCCACCACTTTCAAAACAATGACGCGCTTCTGGATGGGATTGTTGCCCTCACAAGGAAAGGTGATGTAATCCTCATTATGTCAAACGGGGCATTCGATAATATCCAACAGCGGCTTATCACCATGCTTGAGGAAAAGGGGTTGTAATGTCTCTGGTATCTCGAGCTATATAGATTGAGGTTGCGTGTTCCGGGTTGCGAGTTTTACGCGAGTGATAAATCAGGTTTGTCCGGGCTAAAAAAGCGCATTTCATTTGAACGTGGTAATTCCCCTTGAATTTACGGCGTGATCGTTTTATCAATACTCATCACTGTTTTATTACAAAGGCACATGAAGGCCGAACGCAATAATTCAATAGGCGTATTTGATTCCGGTGTTGGCGGGCTCACCGTGGTACGGGCCCTTATGGAGGGGCTTCCTTTCGAGGATATCATCTATTTCGGCGACACAGCCAGGGTGCCCTATGGCGTGAAATCCGTTGAAACCATCCGCCGATATGCCACCCAGATCACAAAGTTCCTGCTTCAGCAAGAGGTAAAAGCCCTCATCGTTGCCTGCAATACGATGTCCGCGGTAGCCTATGAGGTGATTGAGGGTCTATCGCCTGTCCCGCTCCTAGGCGTGGTTGATGCCGGTGCGAGGGGCGCGGTCGCAGTGACGAACAACAAACGGGTGGGGATTATCGGCACGCCCGCAACCATCAACAGCAGCACCTATGTAACGGCGATCAAGAGATATGATCCGGAGATCGAGATCTTCTCTAAGGCCTGCCCCCTGTTCGTGCCGCTTGCGGAAGAGGGATGGCTGGATCACGAGGTCACCAGGCTCACCGCTCAGGAATACCTCAAGCCGGTGGTCGAACGCAACATCGATACCCTTGTTCTTGGCTGCACCCACTATCCCCTGCTCAAGCCGGTGTTGCAGGACGTGCTTGGGACTGATATTCGGCTGGTGGATTCCGCTCAAGCTATACGGGAGCAGGCACACGAACTCCTGGGTGAGCACAACCTCCTCAATCAACAACCCAGAACACCTGAATACAGGTTCTATGTCACCGACCTCCCGCTCAGGTTCAAGGAGATCGGGGAACGGTTCCTTGGAAGGGCACTCACCAATGTAAAGGTTCTGAGGTGGTAAAAATGTGTACTCGAGGCCTTTTCTGGAAAAGACCCCATCAAGGCCAGAAATGCGGCATTGGCCCATCTCAAGAATGTCGTCACGCGGCTTGATGTTAGCGTACTCGGCTCCAGCTGAGTGCAATATAGAAGGAGGGAGGTGATGAGTTCTTTATCTTTTTAGGGAAAAGGCCTTAACTAGTAACCTTAAGTGGAGGGAACAAATGTCTGCTACAAATTCAAGGAAAGCGTTTATTGGGGTAATCGTGTCTTTATGTATTATTTTTGCGGCCACCACAGCAATTGCAGGTCCGATAATCCTGAAGTTTGGCTGGACCACTGCGGCCGGGAAGACCGACCCGTATGCAATTACAGCAAGGCAATTCAAAAAGGCACTTGAGGAGGAGGCCCCAGGTCAATTTGAAGTCCAATTCTTTCCAAGCCGCCAGCTCGGCGATGAGAAGGAGATGCTTGAGGGGCTTAGCTTTGGGACCCTTGACTCGGCAGTTATTACTAACTCGCCAATCTCCAGAATTGCTCTTCCGTTTCAGGTCAATGATATGCCATTTATGTATGCCAACAAGGAACAGGCCTATAAAATACTAGATGGACCTATCGGTCAGGAACTCATGAAAATCTTAGAGTCAAAGAATATTATCGGCTTTGGTTTCGCCGAAGGCGGCTACCGGCACATGATAAACAACGTAAAACAGGTATTTACCCCCGAGGATGTTGCTGGCATTAAGTGGCGCGTAATGCCAAATCCGGTGTACATAGGGATGTTCCGTGCACTTGGAGGCAATGCTGTCCCAATGGCTTGGGGCGAGGTGTTCACCGCAATGCAGCAGGGAACTATAGATGGGCTTGAGATACCGATTGCCGTAATTTATAATAATCATTATTTCGAGGTTGCAAAGTATTTATCGCTCACGAGCCATACTTACTCGGCTCTCGGGCTTCTCATGTCCAAGCGTCGGTATACCAGCCTCACAACAGAACAGCAAACGGCTGTGAGGAAAGCCGCTCGTAAGGCAATCGACGAAGAACGCCGGATGAACACGGCAAATGTGAAAACCATAATTGACAAGATCAAAGAGAAAGGCATGAAGGTTAATCACGTAAAGGATCCTAAGGCCTTCCGATCAAAGGTAAAGCCAGTTTATGATGAATTCAGGCCCACCATTGGAAGCAAACTGCTCGATAGTGTGCTTGCTGAGGTAAAGTAGTAATCTTTATTACATCCATGTGTCTGGCCCGCTTGCTCATAGGGCCAGGCGCATTTTCCTAACAAGAATCCTTATGGCTATAATACTTGACTGGGTAAGCAAGTGGTGTGCACGAGGAACCACCGCTGCCGTGTTAATCATTGCTGTCTTGCTGGTAGTATGTTTGTTAGTTTCGATTTTCTTTCGCTATATCATCGGTTATGCACTCTCTTTTCCCGAAGAGTTGTCCATGCTTCTTTTCGCATGGCTTGTCCTCCTAGCAGGCAGTCTGGGCGTACGCGAGGGTTTCCATGTCCGGCTCACCATTGTGACTAATAAGCTGCCCAACGCTATACAAAAACTGCTGACGTTCCTCATCACCACGGGGGTAATGGTATTCGGTGGCATTCTTCTCTACAGCGGGCAAGGTCTTGTAGCTCGAACGGTCGGAAATATCTCCGCTACCATTGGCTATCCAATAGAGATCCTCTACTATCCCGCCCCGGTGTGCGGGGCACTTATCATTCTGCACAGCCTGTCCAACCTCTTCAATCCAAAGAAGGAGGTTTAACCCTTGAGTGGGGCATCTTTGATCTTGACAGTTGGCTTTGCTATCCTCCTTGCCATAGGCGTACCCATCGTATTTGCTATCGGCATCTCTTCGGTTTTAGCATTATGGATACTTCATATTGATATCGTGGTGTTGGCTCAAACGCTTATTGCAGGTACCCAAAAATTCCCACTGCTTGCAATTCCAGGTTTTGTCCTTGCCGGCGATCTTATGACTTCCGGTGGTCTCTCGGAAAAACTGATGAAAGTGGCGAATAGCCTCGTTCGGCATGTGACCGGTGGCATGGGGATGGTGTCAGTGCTTTCATCCATGTTCTTCGCTTGCCTCACGGGATCGGCTCCAGCAACGACTGCTACAATCGGCTCCATCATGATACCTGAAATGGAGAAACGTGGCTACAGTCGTCGATTTGCTACCGCCTTGTCAACCAGCGTAGGCCCTCTCGGTCAAATAATCCCACCCTCCATCCCATTTATCGTTTGGGGAGTCATTGCCGAGGAATCCATCACTCGCCTGTTCCTCTCTGGTGTTGTACCAGGTATCTTAGACGGCATGGGTTACATGACAGTGTGTTATTTCATTGCCAAAAGAGCAGGTATCGGCAAAGAACCCCGCGCCTCTTTTCGTGAGGTGCTGCGAACCATCTATGAAGGCAAATGGGCATTATTGGCACCAATTATTATCCTGGGCGGAATTTATGGGGGCATTTTCACTCCAACGGAAGCCTCAATGATTGGTGTAGCCTATGGCTTCTTTATAGGTATATTGGTGTACCAGGGCATACGGGCCTCTGACATCGTACCGTTGATCCTGCGCGCAATGCGTACAACGGCTATAGTAATGTTCATCATCGGTATGGCAGGAACATTCGGTTGGCTATTAGCCTACGAACAAGTGCCTGCTAAGATTGTTTCCCTAATACTCAGCATATCAGACAATAAGATAGTGATTTTGCTACTCCTCAATCTCATGCTCCTCCTCATAGGTGCCGTTATGGATAACCTAGCTGCCATGGTTATACTTGGCAGCCTCTTGATTAACCTCGGAAATCAACTTGGTATTGATCCAATACAGTTAGGCCCCATTATAGTGATAAACTTTGCCGTCGGAATGGAAACGCCGCCTCTCGGCTACTCACTTTTCGTTGGCTCATCCATTAGCGGGCTCACCATTGAGGAGATATCCCGCGACATGCTGCCATTCTTTCTCGTTGATGTCGGCATGCTTATGCTCGTCACGTTCATGCCTTGGGTAACCTTGGCACTCCCCAAACTCATATTAGGGTAATATGGAAGCGTGTCTTTATCATTGGAGAAGATGATATGAACTTACAGCGTTTACTAAAGGGTGCGTAT
>QMLW01000112.1 GCA_003646935.1 Deltaproteobacteria bacterium | reverse complement strand
CTGCCATGCACACCATCTCCTTTTTCCCTGTGGCCCCGGGCTTTTGGTACACCCTGAACTGAGATGAGGGATCCTCGCACAGGGGCCCTGGACCAGCACAACACCGTCACCCACCCAGGTAGAGGGTGGGTTTCCCGTGCATTGAACATGAATGCCGTGCCCGTGTCAAGGAAAAACAGGGCTGCTGTGGGGCAGAGGGCGTTTTTTGGGTGGGCGTATACCGCGAACAACGTGCGAGCGAGATTTGATTAATACCCGTTTCGCCAAGGATCGATACACGATAGGCGCCTTTACATAGAAACCGGTTATATAGATTGAAAGCTACATTACTGCACATTACCCCCTACGATTGTCCCTTCCCGATCGCAGGGTCCATATGTACAATAACGCTTTCAATTTCCGGAATCTCCTCTCCCAGACACCGCTCCACCTCCTTGACAATGCGGTGCCCCTCTATGACGGTCTGCTCACCGTCCACCATGATGTGCATCTCCATCTGGAAAAGGCCGCTTAGGGTTCGGACCCTCAGGTCATGAACTTCTATCACCCCATCCACGCGCAGGGCGCATTCCCTGATCCTGGTCAGGGTCTCCGGCTGAGGGGCGGTATAGGTTAGCTCACGAACTGCGCTCCAGAGGATGTCCAGTCCCACCTTGATGATGAAAAATGAGACAACCAGAGCGGCATAGGAGCTTGAAGATAACCAAAGAGGCATTCACCAGGACCGCTACCAGCGTATCTCTCCTTCCGGCCTTGGCCGACTCCGTTCTCTCCTCTAGGGTAGGTGTTCCCGTCACTCCTAAGTAACTCGAGCAGAAAACGAGTTACTTCCATCAATAACCTGGGCAGGGGCCTGGCTAGGTCATTTGCTAAAATGTTACGAATTTTCCAATTATTTAAATAAGTTTTGGGTTTTAGTCATTTGATATTAGGATTTGTTTCGCACTTCGACCTGCCCGCAATGCCTCTTGGCTAATGTATAAAAATAACTGAAAGCAACGTTATACCGGCAATTGTCGCCTTGATGCCGGTTCTAATGCATGGCAGGCGGGTATTAGAATTTCGGATTTATCATGTTGTTTTTCTGGAAGCCGTGAGATCGTGCAAATTATGTACGTTATTACTGGGACATCACACTCGTTATTCCCCATCGGTTGCCCTCTCTTCCTCAAACAGGGTCTTCAGGTAGGGGTAACTGGAACCTTTCGTATAGACCATTTCCCTAAGAATACCGTCAGAGCTGAAGAAAACCGCGAGGGTATCATATCGTCCGAGCCTTCCACGCGCCGATAGTTCAGGATTGAAAAAAGTGAAATCGCTAAAGGGGATGCCCAAAGAGAGACCGCTATTGCCATAGAGGATTCTCTCGTAAAGCAAGAGGTCCTCGCCGCCGAATTCCTCAAGGTTATCAGGAGCCCCATAGATAGACAGGACCTCCCCGAGGGTTGTCCTTCCTGGTTTCAGCCTATTGTCGGGAGGCATGATCTCCACCCCTCGTAACTGCCTCACGAACTGATAGGATATACAGCCAGGAAGAATAATACCTGCTACAACACCCATGATAAAGACGAGCGAGACCTTAAAACGGAAGCCCATAGGACGAATCTCCGGCATTCATGCTCAAGCCATAATGAGTAAGGATGTCCTCGGGATCGAAGAAGAATACTACCCTGTCATACTGAGTTTCATAATTACCGAAACTCAATAGCACCAGCCAGATTCCGGTTCCTTTTGACACAGAACGCTCATAAACGTATGCATTACCGTTCGATAATTTCACCATGCGGCTCGGCGCCCCGAAGACCTCCAGCACATCGGCCGCCGTCGTTGTACCCGGAGTAAATCTGTCCAGCCATTTGGCATCAAAACCGTGATACTCCTTGCTTTTTCCGAACATAGCACAACTGACACACAACAACATCATGCTCAGGATAACGATCGTATAGCGCACTGTTTTCATGCTGCTGCCTCCTAACACGCGTATTTCCAGGACCAGGTTTGATCTATTGATAATGGTGTTCTTCATTGATGAATGCAAGTCCTTTTTCACGTAAGACGCCTTTCATGGCAATCTTCATATATGTGCCCTATACCCCTCTTCTTATGGCTCATGATCGGTTCTATGGTTACTTCCTATCAGCATGGAATCATGCCTATAAAAAGGTTATTGACGAGAAGACCCTATGGATTGAAGATATTCCGCTGACCCCCGAGCTTGCAACCATGACGGCGGGGCAGACGAATAATGGCAGTTAGGGTTTGACCTCAACCACTCTTTTTGTTAGAAACAAGGGCGATACCAACAGCGCTGATACTATTCGATAGGAGGAGTGTTCACCATGGGAAAAGGTGATCTTCGCACGAAACGCGGTAAGATCTACAGGGGCACCCACGGAAAGGCCCGCCCCAGGAGAAAGAAAGGTAAAGGAAGGGAAATAAAACAAGAATGAGCTTTTATTAGTCCCTTGCCCTCGAATCTTAACTCATCGATAGCCTCACACCATCGGGAGATATGCCTTCTGATGGGGCCCGCCCTTATTATTGAAATCGCGACCAAGGAACCGCTACCGTGTTTGTTGCCAAATTTTTGAATCCAGGTAATAGACATTTGCAACCTCTCCATAAATGAATTAAAAGAAAAAGAGAGGCCATTGGCTCTATATCTGTAAATTCAGGAGGTAGTGTGAAAAAACGCATTGATGCAACGGAGGTAAAAACCTACATCAAAGACCAGGGCGCTGATCTGGTGGGCATTGCCGAGGCCGATTGCTTTGAGGCAAACCCTCGGCGACGGGGGCCGAGATTTATTATGCCAGAAGCCAAATCCGTTGTGGTGATCGCCCAGCGTATGATCACGGGATCGCTTGAGAGCCCGAGCGATATGGCCACCTCGGTGCTGGGCATGGCGCTTTACGAGGAGCTGCATCTGCTTTCTCTCAGGTTGGCTCGCTACCTTGAGCAGCATGGGTATCGAGCAGCCATAGTGCCACCATACAGCCCTGTTGAGATGAGCGAGGATACCAAGGGCTTCACAGGAGATGTCTCACTCCGTCATGCAGCAGTGGGGGCTGGTCTTGGGGTATTGGGAAGAAATAACCTTCTCGTTACACCGGAATTTGGTCCTCGGGTGAGGATCGGTGCGGTGGTATCAACGGTTGAGCTTGACCCCGACGTGCCGTTAACGGAGAATTTCTGTGAGGACTGCGGAGCATGTATTTCAGCATGTCCAGTGGATGCGCTTTCCGAGCCAGGCAAAACTCGGACGGGCAGATGTGCGCGGCAGGCACTCCCCTATGGATTGAGCAAGGTAATCGATTACTTCTCCGGCAAGGCAACCTACCCAAAGGAGGATATGGCGGAGGCATTTCTAAGCCCGGAGTTCTGGAATATGTACCAGAGCCTACAGCTTGGAATACAATACGGCTGTCACGCATGCATTACTGCATGCCCAGTAGGGCAACTGAATCCGCAATAGGAAATCCCGCACACGCACGGAGCACGGTCCATGGATAAAATGTTTCGCGTTATTCAGGGCACCTATCCCTATGAAATCTCGCGCGGATCCCCCAGGATTATCGCAGCTCCGAACGATAATCAGCCCTTTCCGGTTGATGCCGTTGCCTTTGAGGAGGATACCTTCCTCGTACTGAGCGCGGAAACCGCTGTTCGTGAGCCAAAGGAATCGCTCATGCGGGTGATGACAAGGCTAATCGAGACCCACCCTGAAACGCCGGGTAGCGTGCTCGTAAGGGGCAAGCATCCCCTTCGAATGCTTGCCATTGTACACGATCTCAACCAGGAGCCAACCTGGAAAAATGAATGGGTGGAGAGCGCCTTGAGGGGTATTTTTCAGGAGGCTGAAAGGCGAAGACTGGGATCTCTGGCCCTGCCGTTTATCGGCACATTGCACGGAAAACTGGGAAAAGATCAGTTTGTCGGTATCCTAGGAGATGTGCTTGCATGTATGGAATTCAAGCACCTCAGAAACCTCTGGCTGGTCGTTCCCTCCCGAACGAAACGCGCCGTCTTGAAAGCCCTTGAACCCGGTTTTCAGAAAAGGCGTGAAAAGAAATGAGGCCTGAGGATGCCTTTGCCGGCATAAGGGAAAAACCAACAAGTCATATAAAGGAGGTTTGCCATGGCGGTATCGGGAAAATACGGAAAGATAGTATGAGCACGAATCTCGCGGAAAACGTCGTTGACCTCGTGGAGCTTCGTGACCGGGTATCTGTGTTTCGCGACCGCGCACATGCGGGCAAGGTGGTGGCCGGGATGCTCTACGAGTACAGGAATACCAATGCAATAGTGCTCGGTATCCCTGCAGGAGGTCTTCCCGTTGCCGCGGTGATCGCCGAGGAGCTCAAAGTCAACCTCGATGTGGTCGTGGTGAGCAAGATTACCCTTCCTTGGAATACGGAAGCCGGCTACGGCGCTGCGGCATTCGATGGCACCGTGCGCCTCAACCAAAGGTTAGTGAAGGGACTGAAGTTGAGCAAAGGTGATATCCGGCAGGGAATTGAAAAGACCTCACGAAAGGTGGCTATGAGGGTTACAATCCTTCGCGGCGAACGACCATTTCCCGATGTATCGAGCGCTCCGGTGATACTCGTAGACGATGGACTTGCATCGGGCTTCACCATGCTAGTGGGAGTCGAGGCCCTTCGAAATGCCGGGGCACGTGTGATCGTGGTGGCAGTCCCTACCGGGCATACCAACTCCGTTCAAATGATGGCCGATCACGTTGAAAAACTATATTGCGCGAATATACGGTATGGATTGAGCTTCGCGGTAGCAGATGCCTATGGGAGATGGTCAGATGTGTCCGATGATGAGGTGATTGACATAGTAAAGCATATACGGGAACGTGAATTCTGAAAATGAAGAGGGGTTTTACAACATGAACGAACAATTACCTGTCTACAACAGCCGAAATATAAAGACCTATCTCGAATACCTCAGCAGGTATCATCCCGATATCGATACCGATTCCCTGCTCGAGTATGCGGGAATGACGAGGTATGAGGTAGAAGACCCGGGTCACTGGTTTACCCAAGATCAGATCGAACGCTTTCATGAGATCCTGGATGAGAAGACCGGAGATCCCAATATCTCGAGGGAGGCCGGGCGATACGCGGCCACATCCACGGCGTCAGGCGCTCTAAAGAAGTATACACTGGGATTCATGACCCCAGCGGTCGCCTACTGGGTGATAGAAAAGATCGCCCCCCATCTGACCCGGGCCCAGAGTCTAAAGGCGAGAAAATTAGGCCCCAATAAGTTCGAGGTAACTGCAACTCCGAATCCCGGGGTAACGTTAAAACCTTTTAACTGCGACAACCTCATGGGACAACTAGAGGCGCTCTCTAAGGTATTTACCAACCATTACGCCACGATAGAACATCCCTCCTGCATCCACAGGGGTGATGACTGCTGCCGCTACATCATCACCTGGAAGCAAACGCCATCCCTTTTTTGGAAAAGGATTCGCAACTATTCCCTCTTGTTCAGCGCCATAGGCTCGCTCGCGCTCTTGTTCATCATGCCGACTCTGCCCTGGTTTGCCATAACCTGCCTGTGTGCCATCCTTGTTTTAGCGCTCTCTTTCTATCATGAAACTATAAGAACAACTGAGCTTTCCAAGACCATTGAAACCCAGGGAGACGCTGCCAAGGACCTCTTGGATGCAACCACTATCCGGTACAACAGCGCAATGTTTATACAGGAAATCGGGCAGGCCACCTCCAGGGTTCTGGACAGGGATAGGCTAATCCGTATCGTGATGAACATCATCGAGAAGCGCCTGGATTTCGATCGCGGGATGATCATGCTCGCCAATCCCGAAAAAACCAGGCTCGTGTATGCGGCTGGCTTTGGGTTCAGCGAGGAGCAGGAGGAGCTCATGAAAACAAATACGTTCCACCTCGACAGGCCCAGATCAAAAGGAGTGTTCGTACGGTCTTTCATGGAACAGAAACCCCTTCTCCTCAACAGCAGGAATGAAATCGAGAAAAACCTCTCCAAACGAAGCCTGGAGTTCGCGAGAAAGATGGACGTCCAAGCCCTCATATGCGTCCCCATCGTCTATGAGAGGGAATCCCTCGGCATATTGGCCGTGGATAATGTCAACTCCAGTAGGAGCCTTGCCCAGAGCGATGTGAACATGCTTATGGGCGTTGCCTCGCAAACGGCCGTCAGCATTACGAATGCGCTCTCCTTTGAGATGCTTAGGCAAAGCGAGGAACGGTATCGTGTATCTATTGAATACGCACCGTATGGAATTCTCGTTATCGATCCAAACGGTACGTTTCTGGTCTTCAACTCCCAGTTGGAAGCCCTCACGGGCTACACAAAAGAGGAGGTAGGGGACATCCAAACATGGTTCATGAAGGTATACCCGGACGATGAGTATCGCAGGGCAGTTATCGAGGAAAATAAGAGAATTAAGGCAGAGGAACGCCCGCACGCAAGGGAAGCGGTGATCACTCGTAAGGATGGAGAAAAACGAACGTGTCAGTATACCTCAACCCTATCCCCTTCGGGCATCAGGACTGTTTTTATCAATGACATCACCGAACAGCGAAAGGCACAAGAGGCCTTACGCGATAGCGAGGCGAAGTACCG
>QMLW01000111.1 GCA_003646935.1 Deltaproteobacteria bacterium | reverse complement strand
TCGTTCAAGTCTTGAAAACTCCCGCCCCCGCTCAAATTATAGTACCGTTCTACAGAGCTTAGCCTGCCCTTGAGTCCCTCGATCAACTCCTGGTACTCTTGATCTGCGAAGACAATCCGTGGTGCACCATCAGCCAGGTTATTTCCCGCCTCCTCCGCCGACAATCGCCAATTAATAGGAAGGACGATCAGTCCCAGGGCGGAGGCAGCGCCAAAGAGCAGGAAGTACTCGAGGCTGTTTTTCCCCATCAGGCCGATTCTATCGCCCTTGTTCAAACCCGCATCTTGCAGGCCCTTGGCGAGGTGATCAACCACATCCTTGAGCTGGCCGAACGTTATTTCACGGCCATCGGCTACCTCCAACCACGCAGGCCTTTGCTTATAGCACCTGGCATTCAGGTTTATAACATCATAGATAGTAAAATCATGTAGGCCCATGGCTATCCTCCTGCTATCCTAACCACCTCTTCCTCCGCTTGTAATGCTTCACGTCCCGGTAGCTGCGTTTCTGCCCGATCCCGGTTAACCCCAGATAAAATTGTTTAACATCTTCGTTTCCTTTAAGGGTTTCCGCTGGTCCGTCTAGCACGATCCTGCCATTCTCCATGACATATCCGTAGGATGCCAAATTAAGTCCCATAATAGCATTTTGTTCCACCAGCAGAATGGCGACCTTTTCAGTTTCATTGATTCGTTTGATAATGCCGGCAATCTCCTGAACAAGGAGAGGGGCCAGGCCTAAGGAAGGCTCATCCAGAAGAACCACATTGGGATGACCCATCAAGGATCGCCCCATGACCATCATCTGCTGCTCACCCCCGGAACAATACCCTGCTGTCCGCTCTTTGAGGGAGCTGAGCCTGGGAAAATATGAATATACCATCTCTAGATCCTTGGCCATCTGACTCCTTGGTCCCTTATATATCAGTCCCCCGGCACGAAGATTCTCTTCAACGGTGAGGTGCTCCGCCATATGTCTTCCTTCAACTACCTGGAGGATCCCCAGGGCAGCAATATCTTCCGGCCACCTATTATGAATTTCTGTTCCATTATAGCGAATGCTTCCATCGGTGACCGCGCCCTCCTCAGTGCGAAGCAGTCCTGATATGGCCTTCAGCGTAGTGCTCTTGCCGGCGCCGTTTGCGCCTAATAAACAAGCGAGTGTATCATCCCCCAACGAAAGATTGACCCCCTTCAAAACGAGAATGGTATTAAGGTATTTTACTTCGATATTCTCAAGCTCTAGCATGCCGTACTCCTCTAACACGTTATAGCGGAATATCTCTCCATTACCGAGCTACAAAATAGTTTCCCAGACCCAGGCGTACTGCTCTGAGTCTGGGAGTTAGCTGATGATTTGAGGCCGACTACTCTCCTTTGACAATATAATGAATGTTAATGGTTTCGTCTTGAAAGTAGCCCTTTTCGAGCATCTCATCCGGAACCAGCCTGGGCACCTGATACCAGGGGGAGAGCACGGTAACCTTTCCATTCCTTATGCCGATGAGACGGTCGTGGTTTGCCAATCTGCGGTCATCTTTTCCTGCCGGTGCGCTATTATACTTGGTTGTGGTTCCCATTGCGGTATACCCGGCGAGGGTCTGAAGGCCGAACTCCTTGACATCCTTTCCGGTTATCTTTTTACATGCCTTTGCCAGATCGACTCCGTCCCGCTCCATAATCCCTACTAAGGCCCGTCGTACGGCCTCAAGGATATTGGCCTTCATCCGAACACCCCGCATATACTGGATATTGGGCATATCCTCTTCCTGGCGGTACTTATTGTTCAGCATCTTGGCGAATTTAACACCCGGTTCATTCGGCTCAGCAGCAGGAATATAGACCGGCTGCGCACACATATACCCCTCAGCAGCCTCAGGACCGACGATCTTGAGCAATTGATCCGCCGGGGCCCACAGATTAGCGATCAGCACCATCTTGTCGGTGAGGCCCAGCTTGTAGAGGCCTTTCTGGATGACCGCGGGGGTATGCACGATGCTGTTTGACCATATGATGTCCACGCCCTTTTTTTCGAAGTCCGACAGGTAGGCCATAATCTCCGGATCAGTGGGCAGAAGGCTGCAGAATCTGCTCCCGATCACCTCATATTTCCCGGTCTTGTTTCCATGCCGTGTGGTGGGCTCTATGGCGGCGCGACCATAAGCGGTATCCCAGGTAAGATGTACGACCTTGGCCTTTATGCCCTGTCCCCGCTTGGGCCAAATATTATCGATATAATACTCGATGGCCCCTGCTGCGGACTCGCCGTAGCTCCAGCAGTCCATGTAGTTCCATGCTGGGGGATAGAGCTGGGGATCACTAAAACCAATTCCATAGCAATTTATCTTGTCCCTCTCCAACACGGGCTTCATCATTTCCTGATTAGGGGAAGACCACATCTCAATAACAGTAGGCCTGGGTTTTCTGATACGGAACCGTTTGTACGCAGACATAAATCTGGCATCCACATTGCCGAATTCTGCCCATTTGTACCGCACCTCCACATCACCCTTGCCGTCGCCGTCTACATCAAGGCCGCCGTTCTCAGCTATCCACGAAAGATAGTCTTTGCCGCCCTTCTCACTGGGGATAGCAATAGGTGCATAGGCCCCGGTCAGATCGATGATGTTGTGGATGGTAACGCTTGGTTTTGCAAGCGCGGTCGATGAAAGAGCCGGTATAAAAACGAGACTTAATGAAGCAAGGATACCTGCCATGAGACCTATCATAGTTGTTTTCTTCATCTTTCATACCTCCTTTAATTTGTTTGTTACTATTGCCATTTGTCCTCTGATTCTAATCCTTGATCCCCCCCTTTCCTAATTCGTTAATAATTGGAAAAACACGGTTTAATTCTCAGAATCCTTTTCTAATACGGAAACGGATGCAACCGATAGGACCTCTTGATAATTTGCCAGCGGTGGTTTATTCCCCTCGGCTCGAGCACCAGCACCACAATCACAATGAGGGAATAAATGACCAAGGAAAAGGCGGCCGATGCATAGAAGGCCATGCCACCCAAAAGGGCCTCGGCGAGGGGCGTCATTAAGGTAGACAGCTCATCAAGGGTTTTCCATACCACAGCGCCTGCGATGGCGCCAAAGATACTGCCAAGCCCTCCTACTACGAGGAATCCCAGATACCAGATGGAATCCGTGAGCGTAAACCACTCCACATTTACATATTCATAGTAGCCGCCGCCTATAGCCCCGGCTATGCCCGCATAAAAGCAGCCAATGCCGAAGGCAAGGACTTTGGTATGCGCAATATTGATGCCCATAACCTCGGCGGCAATGTCATTATCTCGGACAGCCACAAAGGCACGCCCCAGTTTTGTCCTGGTGAGATTCTTGGCGAAGTAGATCATCACGATGGTTACGGTTAGCACCAGGATATAGTAATACTGATCGATCAGAAAATCTATACCCAGCAAGGGCGCAGGCCGGTGTAAGTACATGCCGTCCGTGCCGTTGGTCACCGATCTCCAATTGTTAATGGTATACACGATCACAAAATGAGCCGCCAACGATGCAAAGGCAAGATACAGCCCCTTTATTCTCACAGCAGGTATCCCAAACAGCATCCCGATCAGCATGGGAATTAATCCAGCTAAGGGAAGGGCCATCCAAAAGTTAAACCCGAGATGTTCCTGAAAAATGGCCACCGTATACATGCCCACACCCATGAATGCAGCATGGCCGAGGGATATCTGCCCAGCATAACCGGTAATGATCTGCAAACCGGTCATGCCCACGCTAAAGGCACAAAATACAATCAGAATGGATAAAAGATAATCATCAAGGATAAAAGCGAAGACATACATGACCACAATAAAGGCTACCATCAAGAACTTTCTCAGAGGGGTTCGAAAGATCTCCATCGCCTGATAGTAGTTCCTGTCAAAGGTGCCGCATGGTCTATCTACGTTCAGAGCCATGTCTTACAACCTCTCAATTCTGACTAGGCCGAAAAGGCCATAGGGCTTAATAAGAAGGATCAGCAGCAAGAAGACGAAAGGAACCAACATGGTGATCTCGCCTGGCAATAAGGCGCCCAGATATTGGATCGCAAAGATCTGGATAACCCCAATAGCAAGCCCTGCGATCACTGCTCCGCCAAAAGACTCCAGTCCACCGAAAAGAACTGCTGCAATGGCCACCAGTCCGTTGGCATCGAGATCAAGGCCGACACCCTGGATGTTGCCTAGGAGCATGCCTCCAATCACTGCTACCGAGCAGGAAAAGATCCAGCTGTATTTAAAGATACGCTTTACATTGATACCCAAGTTTTGAGCAACGAGATGATCTTCATGCACAACCCGCATTCCGAGCCCGGTCCGGGTATATTTGTAGAACGATATCAGGAGGGCTATCACAATCATACAGATGGCAAAGCCATAGACTTGGATCTTGGGCAAACTCAAAAAACCTATCTCCCACGCTCCAAGGGGTAGGAAAGACCCCCCATAACCTCGTACCTCACCATGCCAGAACAAGAGTGCTATTCCCCGAAAAAGGAGCATAACACCTAAGGTGACCACAATAGGTGCCAAAATCGGCTGTCCAATAAGGGGCCTCATGCAGGTCCTCTCGATGATGAGGGCTATGACTGCACCAATAGCCAAACTGATCAAAATGCTGAGCCAGATAGGCAAGCTCCATACTATGAGGCACTGCCACAAGGTATATGAGCCGATAACCAGCATACCTGCTTGGGAAAATGCAAATATGCGGGTAGCCTTATAGATGATCACATAACTCACGGCTACGAGCGCATATATTCCCCCAGATGCAAGTCCAAGCATTATACTTTTTAAGAAATCTTCCATGCTACCCGTTCTCCAGTTGCGCCGAGGTAAGCAGAAACAACCTTTGGATCTTTCCCGATCTCTTCAGGCAAACCATCACCAATCTTCACGCCAAAATCAAGCACAACAATCCTGTCGGCAATATCCATAACCACACCCATGTCATGCTCGATCATGACGATAGGGATCCTCAAAAATTCATGGATATCGATAATAAACCTCGCTATATCCTCTTTTTCGTCGAGATTCATGCCAGCCATGGGCTCATCCAAGAGCAATATCCTCGGCTCGAGGGCAAGAGCCCTTCCCAGTTCCGCCCTCTTTCTTAGGCCATATGACAGCATCCCCACGGTTGTGTTTCTCACCTGCTCCATCTCCAAAAAATCGACGATGTCTTCGGCGATTTGCCTTTGTCGTGCCTCTTCCCTGCGTGCCCAGGGAAAATAGAGCATTCCGTTTAAGAAATTGTAGTTGATATGGGGATGCCGTCCAGCAATGATATTGTCAATAACGGATAAGCCTGTGTAGAGGGCTATGTTTTGAAAGGTCCGGCATATACCCATCGCTGCTATTCGGTGGGAGGAAAAATGGGTTATCTTTTGATCCTGGAAATAGACCTCTCCCTTCTGAGCCCTGTAAAATCCGCTGATCACATTTAAAAGGGTTGTCTTTCCAGCTCCATTGGGGCCTATAATAGCCAACAACTCCCCTTCCCTAAGCTCAAGCGTTACATCGCTTAAAGCATTTAACCCACCGAAACTTATAGTTATATCTTCCGCCTTCAGTATAACCTTTTTAAAGATCTCATCCTCTGTAGGGAGATCTCTATCCTTCTCTATGCTCTCTCTGAGAAGGGTCAAACCATAGCTATACCGTTGCTCCCTTTTTTTGGCTACGTTCCTGATGTCAACCGCCATATCGCTATCCTTCTGGGCTCTGGACGTATATATCGATTTTCCAGGTTGCCTGTCTCCCATCCCTATAGGTCACGGTAGTTTCCATTGCAACCTTTTCCTCGCCGCTATACAAGGCCTGTATCAGCTTCTCGTACCTCTTTGCAATGAAAGCCCCCCGCAACTTTCGGGTCCTGGTAAGTTCAGCCTCATCAGGGTCAAAGTCCTTATGAAGAACCACAAACCTGGTTACCTTCTGTTTCTCAGGCAAGACCTCATTGACCTTACCGACAATACCCCCCAGCAGCTCTCCCACTTCTTTTTTTTGGGAAAGATCCTGATGGGATGTATAGGCAATATGATTACGTTCAGCCCACCTGCCGGTGTTCTCGTAGTCCATGTTAATAATAGCAACCACACTATCCCGGTTGTTTCCGACCACCATGCAGTCCTTGATATAGGGACTGAATTTCAATCTACCCTCGATATAGGTAGGTGAAAACTTGTCCCCGCTCTTCAGAGTCTGCATATCTTTTACCCGGTCGACAATATATAATTCTCCTTTATCATCCACATAACCGCCGTCGCCCGTGTGAAAATAGCCTGCCCGAAATGCCTTTTTCGTTTCATCCGGCATTTTATAGTACCCCTGCACTACGCCAACACCCCCGAGCAGAATCTCGCCCTCATCCGTGATTCGTATCTCAACCCCTGGAAACGGTTCCCCTGATCCCTCAGGCCGGTAATAATCCTCTTGCATCTGAACCGTATCAAGCCCTGAGACCTCGGTAGCCCCATAGCCTTGAGCAATGGGGATGCCGATTGCCCTGAGGAACTTGAGGTTGTCCGGGCTTAAGGCTGCTCCTGCCGTAATGGGGGTTCTTGTTTGCTTGAGACCGATTTTATCCTGTAGTGCCCTGAAAACAACCCAATAT